>CANBTO010000218.1 GCA_947372405.1 Verrucomicrobiaceae bacterium | reverse complement strand
CGTAACCGGTGCGGAAGCCTTCCGGGAAATTCGGCGCCCCGACCATCAGCGAGAACAGGTCTAACAATTCGAACTGGATCTGTTTCGCCTTGTCCCAGTTTCCGGCGCGGGCGTTCTGATAGAGGCTCATCACCACCTCCGGCACCACGCCGGCGCTGGAGAGCGTGCCGCCGTCCGCGCCCATGAAGAGGCCGGTGCAGAGCAGCTCCTCCCAGCCGATCAGCACCGAGAAATCCGGGCGCTGGCGTTTGATCGTATGCAGCGTCTGCTGGAAGCGGCCCATGTCCTTGGAAGTGTCCTTGGTGCCGACGATGCGCGGGCAGTCCATCGCTAGACGCTCCAGCACGGGCAGGGAGATTTCGTTGGCGAACACCGGGATGTTGTAAACCACGATGTCGATCGGCGATCTGGCGGCAAGTTCGCGGAAGTAGGCCTCGATGCTCTCCTGCGTGAGCTTGTAATAATACGGGCCGGTGATGGAAACCGCGCGGCAGCCGAGATCCGCGCAGTAGTTGCACATCTCCAGCACCAGCTCGATGTTAGGCTCCGCCGCCCCCGCGAGGATGGGTTTGCCTTTGGCTTCCTCGCTGACGATGCGCACGACGGTGCGGCGCTCCTCGTAACTGAGACGGATGAACTCGCCCATGCTGCCGTTCGGATAGAATCCGGTGACGCCCTTGCCTCCCAGCCAGCGGATGATGTGGCGAAGTTCGTCCTCGTCGATGCGGCCTTTGGCATCGTACGGAACGATGTTCGGGACGAAGATGCCTTGGATGGTGGCTTGGGACATTTCGGGTGATTCTTGTCAATGGGTGACGCTCAGGCAAGCGGCTTAAGGCGGTAAATTTCGCGGGCGTTGCGATGATAAAGGCGGGCGAGTTCGTCCCCGGAACTACCGGATAGAATTTCATCGAGGAGACGGGTCCAACAGGCAAGATCGCGGGTGAGGTTGCAGACCGGCCAGTCGCTGCCCCATACGAGGCGGTCCCAGCCGAAGCAGTCGACGGCGTGTTCGACGACCGGACGCAGGGTGTCCGCGGTGATATCGCCAGCGGCATAGGCGATGATGCCGGAGATCTTGCAGGTGAGATTCGGGCGACGGGAAATTTCGCGGAGTTGTTCGCGCCAGAAGGCGAGATCGCCGGAGGCGATGTCTGGCACGCCGCAATGGTCGAGGATGAAGCGGGTGTCCGGGCAGGCGTCGATAAGGGCGGCGCCGGTGGCGAGTTGGCGCGGGAGCAGGCAGAGGTCGAAGGTGAGCCCGGACTTGCCGACGAGCGCCACGTTTTCGCGGAAGAGAGAGTTGGTGGAAAGTTCGTCCGGCTGAGTGTGGAGCACACGCCGGTAGCCGACCAGCAACGGGTGGTAGGTGGCTTCAAGTTGCGCGGCGAAATTCGCATGTTCCGGACGGCAGGCGGCGATGACGCCGGTCATGCGGTTGGCAGGATCCTCCGCAAGCGCGCAGAAGAAGGCGGACTCGGACATCGACTCGTCGCCCGGCACATCGACTTCCATGAAGATCGACTCGCCGATGTCCGATCCGGCTGCCGCCGCGCGGTATCCGTCCACGCGGAAAGCCTGTCCTGCCAGAGCGGGGAAACCTGCGGTCCAGTCGTAGCTGAAGCATTCCGGATAGATGAGGTGCAGGTGGGTGTCGATGCGGTCCATGGCTTACTTGGAAGTGAAGTTTTCCGGGTGGCGGTATTTTACGGTCTGGATGTGCTCGCAATAGAGCACGAGTTCTCCGTCGTTCTTGAAGATCTCGTAGGACGCGCGGTAGAGGCCCATGTCGGGATATTTGGGGGATTTTTCCAGATCGGTCTTGATCGTGTAGATCGTGTCGTCGATGAAGACGGGTTTGATGAAACGGAGTTTGTCATAGCCATAACTGAAGGCGTTCACGCAGTTGGTGGCCACCAGGCCGAGGCCGGCGGAGAAAACGAATGCTCCGGCGACAAGTCGCTTGCCGAAGATGCCTTTCTCTTTTGCGAAGATCTCGTCTGCGACGTACGGGTGCATGTCCAACACCAGCGCGTTGAACTGCATGCTCTCGCCTTCGGAAATCGTGCGGCGGATCGAGCGGATCTGGTGGCCGATGACGATGTCTTCGTAGAACCAGTCCTCGGCGTTCCATACGGGGACGGAGGCGTGTTGTTCCTTGGGCGTGTTGTGGGGTTTGCGTTCCATGAGGTTAGTGGGTGGCAGAGGATTGATTCAACTGGTTGCCATAGCCGATGACTATCACGGCGAGCACCAGGATGGCGATGGCGATGGTGATCAGGAATTTGGTGGTGGCCGAGCAGGTCGTCCATTCCTTGCGGATGATGGCGACGATCGTGCTGAAAAGGATGAGCATGATCATGTGCAGCGGCCAATCCACGGTGCTCGCCTTTCCCATTCGGTTCGCGCCCATGCCGTAGAAGATGAACTGCAGATACCACAGCAAGCCCGCGGTGCCGCTCCAAAGGATGTTGCTCAAGGGGACCGTGTTGGCATTCATACCGCCGCCGACGAGTTCGCGCAGCTTGCCGGCCTTGGATAGTTTCCACAACGTAATCGGCAGAATGCAGCAGAATGCTCCGGTGCTGGCGAAAAGGAAATTGATGTTGATCACGAAATCCGGGCTGGCTCCGCCCGCGAGGGCGACATCCGCAATCGGTTTCGCGGAACCCAGTGCCACGCTGTAAACCGCGGACAGCACGCCGGCGAGCACACAGAGCGGAATGCCGATCGCCGGTTTGAAGAGGGTTTCATGCCCTTTGCCGGATGTTTGTATTTCCACCTCCTTGCGACGTCCCGCCAGCCCGCAAAAGAGGGTGCCAAGAAAACCCACGAGCATTCCGGTGATGATGGTGTTGCTGCCGGGTTGTGATAGATTCAGAGTTCCCGTGATCAGCGGAGGCAGGAAAAACCCCAGCATGGCGGAAAGTCCGATGGCGAGCGCGTAGGTGAGTGAGTAGCCGATGTAGCGGATGGCGAAACCAAAGGCCATGCCGCCCAGTCCGTAGGCCGCTCCGTAGCCGAACGATTGCCACATCGCATCCCGCGGCGAGGCTGAGAGGACATCTGATAGATGCGGGATGACGAGGATCGAGCCGATGATCGGCAGCAGGAGCCATGAGCTCAGGCACATCCAGAACCAGAAACTCTCATAGCTCCAGTTGCGGATCTTGTGCTGCGGAGTGAAACAAATGGCGGCGGCGAGCGCGCCGACCGCGTGGAGCAGGATGCCGGTGATGGGAAAGGACATTGGTTTTTTTCCGTGTGATGTTGGATCTTGTGCTTCCAGTGGTTACATGGAATCAATCGAGGTGGAACACTTCTTCCAGCGGCGACCAGACTTCACCTGGCGCACGGTCCGGCAACAATTCCAGGCACGGCACGCATTCGGCCCACCAGCGCTTGGTGATGGGATCGTCAAGCATCAACGCCATGTCCGCCGTGAAATCGTCGCCGGCATATTCAAAGTAACTGAAAAGGTAAGGCCGTCCGTCCGCGAGTGTGCGCAGATAGATCGAGTAGTTCTGGATATGGCTGCGCTTGATGATCGCCAGCACGTCCGGCCATGCGGCCGCATGCAGTTCCTTGTAGCGCGCCACCTTCTCCGGCTTGACGCCGACAACTGCTCCGTAGCGGTTCATATGAGTCCAAATTCCTCTGTTATTTTCTCCGTGTGCTGCCCGACGCGCGGAGCACCCAGCTTCGACTTGAAGCGCACGCCATCGATGGTGATCGGGCAGCGTGTGGTCTTCATCGTCGGGCCGTCCTCGCGTTGGACTTCCATGACCCAGTCCAGTTCCGCAAAGGCCGCGTGCTGGAACAACTGCTGCCAGTTCAGCACCTCCGCGCACCAGTAATCCGCGGGCACCAGCCGGTCGAGCCAGTGGTGCGTGGGATGGGTTTTCAAATGTTCGCGGATGAGCGCCTTGATTTCATCGCGCGCGGTGAACCAGGTTTCGGGATTGGTATAACTCGCCAACGCCGGCAGTTCCAACAACTCCGCCAGCATGATGACCGAGCCCATCGCCAGTGCGAGAAAACCGTCAGCGGTCGCATAGATGCCGTAGGGCGCGCCAAGATAAGCATGGCCGTTGTTGACCGTGCTGCGTTGCGGCAGTTGCCCGCCGTCGTTGAGGAATGTGGATGTCAGCTCAAACTGAAAATCGAGGATGGATTCAAGCAGCGAGACTTCCACCTTGCCGCCCAATCCCGTCACGCCGCGGCGCACGAGGCAGGCGAGAATGCCTTGCGTGAGATGCGCGCTCGCTGCGAGATCACACACGGCAAGCCCCATCGGTGTTGGTGGACGATCCGCATCGCCGCTCAGCCAGACAAGACCGCTGCGGCTCTGGGCGAGCAAGTCCTGGCCGGGCAATTCCGCCCACGGCCCGGTCGATCCGTAGCCGGTCACGATGCCATAAACGAGCTTCGGATTGAGCTTGGCGACATCGTCGTATCCGAGGCCGATGCGTTCCATGACTCCCGGTCGGAAATTCTGGATGAGCACGTCGGCGTGGGCGATGAGTTGTTTCACTTGCGCGAGGTGCTCGGGATTTTTCAGGTCGGCGGCGAAGCTTTGTTTGTTGCGGTTGATGGAATGGAACAACGTGCTGTCACCGTCCAGCTTGAGGTTGGTGATGTAAAGCTGGCGGCAGATGTCGCCCGTGCCGGGGCGCTCGATCTTGATGACGCGCGCACCAAAGTCGGCCAGCCGCATCGCCGCGCTCGGACCGGCGAGAAACTGGCTGAAATCAAGAACGAGCAGGCCTTCTAACGGTTTCATGATTGTTTGCGGACGAGCAACAGATGTTCGCAGGCGAGCACGGTTTCGTTGTTCTGGTTGAATACTTCCACGAGTTCGCTGACGACACCGTGGCTTGGTTTCTTGTGGTCGCGCTTTTCCTTGATGGTCACGCGCACATGGATGGTGTCGCCGATGAACACCGGCTTGATGAAGCGCAACCGGTCATAGCCGTAGGAGAACGCCTCGGGATTGATCGCGCCCGCCGTCATGCCCACCGCCACGCTGAAGATGAGCGTGCCGTGCGCGATGCGTTGTTTGAAGTCCTGCGTTTTGCACCATTCAGCGTCCATGTGGTGCGGATAGAAATCGCCGGTCTGCCCCGCGTGCAGGACGACGTCCGTCTCGGTGATGGTGCGGCCGAGCGTCTCGCGCGTCGTGCCGAGGGAGTAGTCTTCGAAGTATAGGGACTGGATCATGGGTTCAGTGTTTCTGCGCCAGCGCGACGCGGTAAAGGCGGTTCAATTCGCGGGCGGCGTCGATGGGTTTGGACTTGCCCGCGATGCAGTCGTGGGCGCTCGGGGTGGCGGCGTCCTGAAACGCCATGTAGCCGGGAGATTGCGGCCGCAGCAACGCTTCGTCGAGCGTCTGGAGCGTGTCTTGAAAAAAGTTAGTGTTCGCCGCGTTCACGGATTCATCCAGCCACGCAGCGCGATGACCGGGCTGGCCGCCGCCTTGAAAATAGATTCCCTTCTGAACCTCCGGAGACGCGGTGAACATTGCGAAGTCCATCGCTGCCCGCGGATGTTTGCTCCTCGACGATACCGCCACACCCGCGCCGCCAAGTGTGGAGCGCAAGCGCCGGCCGTTGAAGGTCACCAACCCGCCCGCCTTGAGCAGATTCTTCGCATAACGTGGGCGCGAATAATTCGAGTAGCCATAGGCAAACGGACAATAAGCCGCGCGCGGGTCGTCCGCCTGTGACATCCATTCATGCGTGCGGATGGGATTCCGGCTGAGGCATGCCGGATCACAAAGCTCCACGAGCCGTCGGATTTCCGCCAGCGCCTGCGCCAACACGTCGTCCGGCGCAATGCAATCGCCGGAAAACGGCTCATGCCCATGCGCGGCGGTGAACATGTAGCTGTGCATCAGCACGTCAATCGGGAACGCCGATACCGTCACGAAACCGCGCCGCGCAAGCTCCAGCACTTCCTCCCATGTTTGCGGCGGCGTGAGATTGTGTTTCACCATCAAGTCCGGCCGCCAGGTGGCGATGGGCGTGGCGGCGTCCGTGGCGAGCGTCCACTGCTGGCCAAGGAAGCGGTAGCTTTCATTCGAACCACCAACCGGGTTCGCCGCCTGGTCTGCTAGAAATTCCGCAGGCAGCCAATCTTCATAGGGAAGCAACAAACCTTCCGTCGCCGCCAGCGCGGTGTGCGGATGATCCATGATGATGAGATCGAACCGCGCCGCGAGCTGCGCCATCGAGGCGTCGGCAAAGGCCTGCAGCGAACGCTTTTCCCAGACGATGCTGACATCGGGATGCAGTTCCTCAAAGCGTTGCGCCGTGGCAACAATAGACGAGAAGCCGCGCGAGTGATTCCAGGCGATGCCGCGAAGCGTGGTCATGATTGCGCGAACTCCGAGGGTTTCACGCCGCCGCGCGCGGACGAGGCGTAGGCGGCTTCCACGGCCTCCATGGTGTGAATGACATCCGAGACGTCGGCGAGCATATGCGAGAGCGTGCCTTCCTTGTGGCACTGGACTTGTGCCATCGACCCGATGAAGGCTTCGGGAAACCATGAGCCTTCGAGCGCGACGGACTGCCATTCGCCGGGTTTTCCATCAGAATCCAGCAGACAGTATTCAAACTGGTCACCCACGCCGTGCGGATAATCCATCAGCAAGCCGACGCGGGCTTTGATCGCGCCTTTCGTGCCTTCCCATTTCAGATAGCTTTCCTGATGTTTCGGCCCGAAGCGGTGCATGTGGTTGGTGGTGATCGTGGCGCGCAGCGGGTCCGGATAGTCGAGCATGATGGTGCTGCAGACCGAGGCGAGTTCCGGGTGGAGCGGATGGGAGACCGTGCGGGCATGCACGCTGTGCGGATCTCCGAGGAACGAGCGGATGAGATCGACATAGTGGACGCTGTGATAGACGATTTCCATGCGCGGCAGGCCGTTGAGGAAGGGGAACAGCGCCCACGGCGTCATCGTCGTCAGGCGCATCTCCATGTCGATCAGATCGCCGATGACTCCCGTCTCAATGAGGTGTCGCGCCGCCATGACGAAGGGTGCGAAGCGCAACTGGCAGTTGATCGCGGCATGCAAACCAAGCTCACGGCAGGCGGTCAGCACATCGCGGGCTTGCTCCAGATTTTCACCCATCGGTTTCTGGATCAGCACATGCGCACCGCGTGGCAGGCGGCGGAGGGTCCCGGCGAAAAGCGATGCCGGCAACGCGAGGTCAAAGATGATATCTTCCGGTGCGGCGGCGATGGCGGTGTCCAGGTCGTCGAAGACGTTGGTGATGTCGTAATCCTTCGCCAGTGCCGCGGCCCGGTCACATGTGCGGTTGTAAAGTCCCCAGACGGGAAAGCCCGCCATCCGGTAGGCCGGCAGGTGTGCGTCCTTCACGATGCCGCCCGTGCCGATGATGAGAATCGGAAAAGGGCTTGCCGGAGTTCGTGGAGCGATGTTCTGGAGCGGTGGAAAGCCTGGGATCATGTCTCGTAAAGTTTTACTGGTGAAAATACATTTTATGAGTGAAGGTCAAGCGCGAACCCTTATGGCCTCCAGGAAAAAGCCCGAAAGCTCGACATCTCCGTCCTATTCCGTGCCGGCTCTCGACAAGGGACTGGACATTCTGGAGGCGTTGGCGGCGTCCCCATCACCGCTGTCGCTGGCGGAACTGGCGCGTGATCTGGACCGTGGCAGCGCGGAAATCTTCCGCATGCTTGTTTGTCTGGAACGCCGCAGCTACCTGCGACGTGACCCGGTATCCGGAAAGTACACGCCCACGCTGCGCCTGTTCGAGATCGCCCACGCCCACTCGCCTCTGAAAACCTTGCTGGATGTGGCGCGCGAACCCATGCGGACGGTGACCGGCGTCCTTCGCGAGAGTTGCCACCTCAGCGTTCTGGAGCGGGGTAAGCTGCTGGTTGTCGCGCGGGAGGAC
>CANBTO010000217.1 GCA_947372405.1 Verrucomicrobiaceae bacterium | reverse complement strand
CATAGAGAAATCCGGAGCAGGCGGCGGATATGTCGAAGGCCACCGCGTTGAAAGCGCCGAGCTGTTGTTGGACGTGGCAAGCGGTGGCCGGGGTGGGGGTGTCCGGCGTGATGGTGGCCACGATGATGAGCTCGATGTCTTCGGCGGCGAGGCCCGCCTGTTCCAAGGCGTTTCTCGCGGCCTTGGTGGCCATGTGCGAGGTGAATTCGCCATCGGCGGCGATGCGGCGTTCCTTGATGCCGGTGCGGGTGACGATCCATTCGTCGCTGGTGTCCACCTTCGCCGCCAGCTCGGCATTGGTCAGGATCCTTTCCGGGACATAACTCCCGGTGCCTGCGACGCAGACGTCGATAATGGATGACGATTCACTCATGCGGCGGGAGAGTGGAACCGGGAAACCGTCGTCACAAGCGCGAAAATCACCTGAAACGCCGATGCCCCGTCCGCAATTCCGGAAGTCTTTGGGACCGTGTGCGGGAGCCCCCGTTCACTCGTTGGGAAACGACGCGATGGCGATCGCCGCCATCGATTGCTCGATGTGGAAATTCACGCGGTTTTCCACGGTTTCCATGCCCACGCGGATCGCGTTTCTCACGGCAAGCGCGGTGGACGAACCGTGGGCGATGATGACCACGCCGTTCACTCCGAGCAGCGGGCTGCCGCCGTAGGTCTCGTAGCTGCTCTTTTCCTTGAGCGCCTTGAAGGCGCCGTTGGCGAGCACCGCGCCGGCGAGGCGCAGCGGGTTGCCTTTGATCTCGGTCTTCAACCACTTGGAGACGGCCTTGGCGGTGGCCTCCACGGTCTTGAGCATGATGTTGCCGACGAAACCGTCGCACAACACGATGTCGAGTTCGGTTTCGAACAGGTCGCGGCCTTCGACGTTGCCGACGAAATGGATGCCCGGTGTCTGCTTGAGCAGCTTGAAGGTCTCCTTGGTGAAGGTCGTGCCCTTTTCGTCCTCCTCGCCGTTGGACATCAGGCCGACTTTGGGCATCTTTACGCCTAACACATTACGGGAAAACGCGGTGCCCATCACCGCATAGGCGACGAGATGCTCGGGCTTGGCGTCCGGAGTGGCGCCCGCGTCGAGAATGTGGCAGAGCCCGTGTTCATTGGGCAGCGCGGTGGCGATGCCCGCGCGGTCCACGCCGGGAAGCGTCCGCAGTTTCAAGGTGGCGGAGGCCACGGCACCACCGGTGTTGCCGGCGGAGACAAACGCGTCGGCCTTGCCCTCCTTGACCATTTCCATGGCGACGTTGATCGAAGATTGTTTTTTCCGACGCACCGTCTTGGCACCCGGTTCGCCCATGCCGATCACCTCCGGCGCGTGCACGATGCTCACACGCGGGTCGGACAGATCGAGTCCCTGTTTCACACACTCGGCGGTCAGTACCTTCACATCGCCCACCAGGAACAGATGCTGCAGTTTCGGGTAATACCGCAGGGCGTCGATGGCTCCTCCGATATTCACGGCTGGGGCGTGATCCCCGCCCATGGCGTCCAGTGCGACTTTCATGTAGGATAGGAAATGGAGATCCGCGTCGAGCGGTTGCGGGAAGGATGCGAAAAATCACCGCCCAAGGGAAACCCCGGACGGCGATCCATCAGAAACGAAACGGACAGACTCAGAGTGCTTCGACATCGAGCACCTGGCGGTCGCGATAGTTGCCACAGGACGGGCAGGCAATGTGCGATGGCACCTTGCTTCCGCACTCGGGGCAGTTCTTGAAAATCGGTGCACGCCAACGCTTTGCGCCACGGCGCATTTTCTGACGGCTTTTGGATTGGCGGCGCTTTGGAACGGCCATGGTCTTGAGGTGGTTTAGGGTTGGTCCTTGAGGTCCTTGAGATTGTCGAGGGCAGACCAACGGTCATCTCCCTCGGCGCGGGGCGGAGTGGGTAGCCCATCTTCCTGCGGTTTGTCCACTGATAAATATCGGGGATCGATTTCGCACTGCTGCGGCTCGTCCCCCTCCTCGCATCTCGGGTCCACCGGGAAGTTGATCAGAATCTCCTCGCGCAGGGCTTCGGTGGCGTCGATTTCCCCCTCGTGGGTGATTTCCATCGAGACCGCGGAACCCTCCAGACGGATGGTCTGGATGAACGGATGGAGCGTGCGGACACAGGTGAATTCAAACGGTGCGGACAACGAGCCCGTAAGCAGCAACTCGGGGCCGAATCTCTGCGCCCAAAGCTCGTATTCCAAGGGTCCCATGGCCTTCGCATCACCTTCAGGCAGATCGAAAATCTCCTTCGGCAGCTCTCCGCCAAACCATTTTCCCTCTTCCGGAAGTCCGGCCAAATCGATGCACAAGCGCCCTTTCATGGCCGGAATCTACCGTGCCCGTGCCAGTCGCCAAGCCACAATTCCACTTCACAGCACGCCAACCCTGATTTCCCGCTCGTCAGCGGAAATATCCCGCCTAATTTCCAGCCGTCATGCCAATCGATGTCGCACTCCTCGCCCGCATTTGTGAAGCCCCCGGCGCACCGGGTTACGAAAAAAAGATCCGCGAACTCGTGCTCGCCGAGCTCAAAGGTCTCGCCGACGACATCCGCACCGACCCCATGGGCAACGTGATCGCCCTGAAAAAAGGCCGCTCGTCCGCCAAAAAAAACATGGCCGCCGCCCACATGGACGAGATCGGCTTCATCGTCACCCACGTCGATGACAAGGGTTTCATCCGCTTCAATCCCGTTGGCGGATTCGATCCGAAAACCCTCACCTCCCAGCGCGTCATCATCCACGGCCGCAAGGACGTGATGGGCGTCATGGGCTCCAAGCCCGTCCACATCATGTCGCCGGACGAGAAAAACAAGGTGCCGCAGATCAAGGACTACTTCATCGATACCGGCATGGTGAAACGGGACATCGAGAAACTCGTCGCCGTCGGCGATTTTGTCACCCGCCACTCGCCGTTGATGGAACTCGGCGACTGCGTGAACGTGAAGTCCCTCGACAACCGCGCCTCGGTCTTCCTGCTCATCGAAAGCCTCCGCTCCTTGAAAAAATCCAAGACCAAACCGGCCTACGACTTTTACGCCGTCTTCACCGTCCAGGAAGAGGTCGGCCTCCGCGGCGCGCAAACGTCCGCCCTCCAGATCCAGCCGGATTTCAGCTTCGGACTGGACACCACCATCGCCTACGACGTGCCCGGCTCCACCCCGCAGGAACGCTGCACCGCTCTCGGCGAAGGCGCGGGCATCAAGCTCATGGACTCCTCCGTCATCTGTGATTACCGCATGATCGAGTTCATGAAAGCCACCGCCAAACGCCATAAAATCAAGTGGCAGCCGGAAATTCTCGCCGCAGGCGGCACGGACACCGGCAGCCTCCAGCGCATGGTCGCCGGCGGCTCGATCGTAGGGGCCGTTTCCATCCCCACCCGCCACATCCACCAGACCATCGAAACCTGCCACAAAGAGGACCTCGCGGCCTGCATCGAGCTCCTCACGGCCTGCGTTTGCGATCTGGACAAGCACAGCTGGGAGTTCTGACCGGTCCCGGTAAAGCCGCGATTTGAAACCGCCCGTTCCAATTCAGGACCGGGCGGTTTTTTGTCCAAAAATGTGCAGCCCGCCACAACCACCGTTCATCCCGGCCCGGCGCGGATGGAACTGAAATCACCTTGTTAAAAATTTTTCCGTTTCTTTTCCAAGCCCTTGCGAATCGAGGAGCCTGTCGCCCCTTAATTTATTAACCCATCCTAATGATTTTTTTCAAATTCCGCATAACGGCACCCGGCTTTCTAACAGTCTGAATATTTCTTCACCCCTAGAACTGGAAGCCGCTTTTCCGGGTCAGCGTCGGAAGTCCTAGATGCTGCTCGCTTTTTACCATGTATTCACGAGGCGTAAAGCACTACATCTTGTATTGTGAATAATTTGTGGATACCACATGAGCAAAATCGGATTGACCCCCGGCCATCGAATCAGGCAGTCTCCGCAACGCTGCGCGCCTCGCGAAGAGCGCCAATTTCACCCTCTCAGAATTCGTTCCAAACCATGTCCGCCACCACCACTGTCACCCTCGGAAACCGCACCTTCATCCTCGACCGCGACAAAGCCGAACAGGCCTTCGCCGCCAAACGTGTCATCAACGGCCGGGACACGATGTTTTTCAACATCCTGCCCCTCAAATACCAGTGGGCCTACGATCTCTACAAGACGATGAAGAACAACCACTGGGAGCCCGAGGACATCACGATGCAGAAGGATGTCGAACAATGGCGCTCCGATGAGATCAGCGATGTCGAGCGCTGGATCATCAAGATGGGCATTGGCTATTTCTCCGCCGCGGAAGGCATCGTCGGTGACAACATCCTCCACGTCGTGCGCGAGGTCGTCACCGCTCCCGAGCTCAAGCTGGTGCTCGGCCGCCACGCCCACGAGGAGAACATCCATGCGGACTCGCTGGTTTACATGCTCTCGTCACTCGGCCTCAACCCGCACGAGTGCGAGGCGATGTTCGAGGACATCCCCACCATCAAGGCGAAAAACCACTTCGTCACCTCCAACAGCAAGGCGCTGCGCCGCGACATCGACCTCACCGTCACCGCTAACAAGCAGGCGCTCGCCAAGAACATCTTCCTCTTCGGCCAAGTCATGGAAGGCACCCAGTTCTACGGCCTCTTCGGCATGATCCTCAGCCTCTACCGCCAGAACAAGTTCCCCGGCATCGGCTCGATGTTCCGTTACACCCTGCGCGACGAGTCCAACCACATCGAGGTCTTCCGCAACCTGCTCATGGACCTCATCAACGAAAACCCGGACATCTGGACCGAGGATTTCCGCGAGGACCTCCGCGAGACCATGATGGAAGGCATTACCCTCGAAAAACAATTCATCCGTGACTGCCTGCCCGTCGCCGGCATCGGCCTCAACTCCACCGATTTCGAAATCTACATCGACTACATCGCGGACCGCCGCCTCATCTCCTGCGGCCTCACCCCGCTCAACCCCAGCGCCACCAACCCCTTCCCCTGGCTCGCCGAAATGATGGACATAAAAAAGGAAACCAACTTCTTCGAAGGCCGCGTCACCGAATACCAGAAAGCCTCCGCACTCACCGCGGTGCACGATGATGATCTCTAACCGCCGCAAGGCGGCGGAGTGCCAAGTGAGAAGTGCGAAGTGAAAAGTAATATGAGATTCCCATGAGCGACATCGAGACATTCGAGGACTTGGACGTATGGAAGCGTGGCTGCCAGTTGGCGGTTGACGTCCATGTCGCTCTTGCGGAATCCAAAGATTTCGCACTGCGCGGTCAGATGGAGCGTTCATCACTTTCCATTCCCTCGAATATCGCTGAAGGCGCTGAACGCGACAACACCGCGGAGTTCATCAATTTCCTGCGCTACAGCAAAGGCTCATGCGGAGAACTCCGCACGCAACTCTACGTCGCCGAACGCGTCCGACAAAAACTTGGTGCCCAGCCAATGGATGAATCACGCGCCATGATCGCAGAAGCCCGGGAAATCTCCCGCATGCTGCGCGGCCTCATGAACTCCCTGAAACGCCGCCTCACAAAGTAATCTCTTCCACTTCTCACTTCTCACTCGGCACATCCCACTTTCCATCCATCGCTGTCTCAATAGCCAAACTCTTCCGCTTCTCACTTCTCACTTCTCACTCGGCACTTTTAACTTTCTCCACTTCCCACTCGTTTCAAAAACTCCACATCCACATCTCATGTACCACTCCATCGATCCCGCAGAAGACCAAGTCCTGAAACAAGTCATCACCGACCGCTTCTCCCTCGCTCCGGGCGACCGCGGTTATTCATGGCGCGAGGTTCTTCCCACGGATCGCCGGGTTCCCATTTCCGACATCATCGTCACCCGCGGCAGCAAGGATACGCATTTTTCGTTAGAGGACGTCGCCGACGCCATCGGCAACTCGCTCACCGACCTGCTCATCTCCCGCCACACCGATGAGAAATCCATCTTCACCGAGAAGAACCGCCAGTTCGTTTCCGACGTCGCGCACAGTGTGTCGAACTCGCTGACCAAGTCCCTCGACGAAGGCGGTCGCCTCCGCCTTTCCGAAGCGGATCTCTATCTGCTCATCGAAAAGGCCCTGCTCGAAAACGAGGCCTACGATGTCGCCAAGTCCCTCGCCTTCCGCCGTTCGATGGAGAAACACGGCAGCGTCGATCTCGCCACCGGCCCCAGCTCGCTTCCCGTCCGCCTGATCCGCCGTAATGGCAACGTGGTGCCGTGGTCCGAGACCAAGATCGAGATCGCTGTTAGAAAAGCCTTCCTCACCATCAAGGCCAACCCCGAACCCGCCATCGACATCGCCCGCGGCGTCACCGAGCGCGTCCGCCGTGGCGACCAGTCGTTCGTCCACATCGAGGACGTCCAGGACATCGTCCAGGAGGAACTCATGCGCCAGGGCCACTTCAAGGCCGCAGAACACTACATCCTCTACCGCGCCCAGCGTTCCCGCCTGCGTGAGGAAATGGAAGCCCTCGCCGAGGACCCGAACCAGGAGTTCATGGTCACCGTCACATCCGACGACGGCGTTTCCTCCTTCTGGGACGGCACCGAACTCAAGAAGCGCATCGCCTACGCCTCCATCGGCCTCGACCTCGCCATGCCGGAAGCCGAGATCGACCGCGAGCTCCGCCGCTCCGTCGGCTCCGAGATTTCCGAGAAGGACCTCAAGCACACCATCGTCCTCAACGCCAAGGCACTCATCGAAAAGGACGCCGACTTCGCGAAATTCGCCGGCCGCATCCTGCTCTCCTACATCTACGAGGAAGTCCTCGACTGGTCGATCCTCAAGGACGGCATCGACAAGCTCAAGGCCGCTCACAAGACCGCCTTCAAGTCCTATCTGAAACACGGCGTCGCCATCAAACGCCTCAACCCGGAGCTGCTCGAAGTTTACAACCTCGACAAACTCGCCGACGCCTTCGACCCCACCGCCGACCTCGACTTCGACTACCTCGGCATCCAGACGCTCTACGACCGCTATCTCATCGTTGACAAGACCGGCAGCAAACACCGCCGCATCGAGACCCCGCAGTTCTTCTGGATGCGCGTCGCCATGGGCCTCTTCAAGAAGGAGGAAAGCAAGCGCGAGGATTGGGCCATCCGCCTCTACAACCTCTACAAGGGCCGCCGTTTCTGCTCGTCCACGCCCACTCTCTTCAACTCCGGCACGCTCCACAGCCAGCTCTCGTCGTGTTATCTCTACAAGGTGGACGACTCCATCGAATCCATCATGTATCGCGGCATCGCCGAAAACGCCTTCCTCTCGAAATGGGCCGGCGGCCTCGGTGGTTCATGGACCGCTGTTAGAGGCACCGGCGGTTACATCCAGGGCACCAATGGCGAGTCGCAGGGCATCATCCCGTTCCTCAAGCTCCACAACGACCAACTCGTCGCCGTCAACCAAGGCGGCAAGCGCCGCGGCTCCGGCTGCGCCTATCTGGAAACGTGGCACAACGACATCGAGGACTTCCTCGAACTCCGCAAAAACACCGGTGACGAGCGCCGCCGCTGCCACGACATGAACACCGCCAACTGGGTTCCCGACCTCTTCATGAAACGCATGGAGGACCGCGGTACTTGGACCCTTTTCCGCGCCAACGAGGTCCCCGATCTTCACGACCTCTACGGCTCCGCCTTCGAGCAGCGCTACACCGAATACGAGCAGATGGCTGCCGACGGCAAGATCTGGTGCCGCCAGCTCCCGGCCCTCGAGCTCTGGAAATCCATGCTCAAGATGGTCTTCGAAACCGGCCACCCATGGATCACGTTTAAAGACCCCTGCAACGTCCGCAGCCCCCAAGACCACTGCGGCGTCATCCACTCCAGCAACCTCTGCACCGAGATCACCCTCAACACCTCCGCCGACGAAACCGCCGTCTGCAACCTCGGCTCAGTCGTCCTCGATACCCACATCACCCGTGACGGCGCG
>CANBTO010000216.1 GCA_947372405.1 Verrucomicrobiaceae bacterium | reverse complement strand
ACCGGCAGAACGGCCGATGGGCAAGGGGGAAGAAGAAGCGTGAAATCCGGATTCTGGAGCGCGAAATGGGCAGGGAGATCAATAAAAGCCAGTTGGTCTGGGACTGAGGGCCGTATCAGGGGGAGGGGCTATGGGGATCCTGTTGACGTCCTATTTCTTTGTGGCCCCCGGTGATCCTCTGCCGCGCCTGATGCGGGATCGTCCATGCGCCCGATGAAGAGACAGGCACCGGTCGGAACATGCTGGATGGCGAAAATGAATGGATGATCACAGCGGACGACGACGTGTGGAATCTCGTGCGGGACGCCATTTTTCCGCCGAACAACGACTGCGGTGGATGCCGCCGCCTTGGTGCCGTTCTCGTCCAACTCGATGAAAGTGCGGTGGAAGATTTCATCAATCACCGGATCGTTTCCGCTACTTGATTTCCAGATGCCGGTGAGGTCGGCATCAGCGCCGAACGCGGCATTCATGCCCAGTTTTTGCAACGTGCCTTTCATCGGCATGGATGGAGGTTCCATTTTTATGCGCGGCAGCGTCAGGCGAACTTCTGCTTTGGGCATCCGGGTGCACTCGGCGAGAAGTTCCGGCGTAAGCGCCGCTTCGATGTTCGCGAGACGGTTGGCGTCGTCAGGCAGGATTGCGATAAACTGAAACTGTTCACCGGCATAAGGCAGGGTGGCGATCTGGAAACCGTCCTTGTGCGCATAGCGCTGGCGATGCTGCTTGAACATGAGAGGCACGTTCTTGCTTTGGCCGCGCGCCACGAAGAACGGTGCGGACTGCGTCAGTTCTTTCGTGAAGAGTTCGTCCCATGGCATGTCGAAATAGAGCGCGTTGACGATCACGAGCTTCGTGAGCGGATGCAAAGCACCTTGCGGAATTACCGACGGAATTTTGTTTTCGGTCTGAGAGCTGACCCAGTCGTTGATCGTTCTTGTGGCGGCGGGAAGATTTGAGAAATCCAGAATTCGGGGTTCGGCCCCATAGGATTTTTTCGTGAGGTCAAGCCAGTCCGTATTCAATGGCAAGTTCTCCGCGATGAAGAGACGGTTCGCCATGCGTAAAGGCTTCACACCCTCGACTGCGGGTAAGACTGCGTCACCGGATTCGCGAAGGTGCTTGAAGCCATCGTGCAAGACATTTGCATCCTCGCCGTAACAGAGCGCGGCCTTCATTTCCTCGCGCGTTTTTCCGTTCGCTCCGGCATAGACCATCGCGAGCGACTGTTGGAGGGACCATGGTGAAATGAGCGAGTTGCCCTCGGTCTGCCGCAGCAAGGCGAGGCCGAGTTGGTTTACTGCTTTGACGGCCGCCTCGTCCGCGGCCGATGCAATGAAGGAAATGAGCGAGAATGAGATAGCGATACGGAGAATCATGGCTGATGAGTGGCTTGAAAATGTTACTGATTATTGGAAGCGATTTATTCTTACCCACCTGAAAGCCAAGGAACGATTCTTCAATACCAAACGGCATTTATTGTCATGGGTTTCTAGGCAGGATGCCTGGGACTTGCGAGGCGATTTTCCGGAGCTGGGTGTATGATGGACCGCCGGAATTGCCAGCTTGCCGTTTAGCGAGGGCGGGGGGAATTTGTTCCATGTCACCGATCCGCGAGGACTTCTTCAAACAGGATCCGGTCACCTGCGCGCGCGGGTTGATCGGCTGCCAATTCGTGTGGCATGGCTGCGTCGGACGGATCGTGGAGACGGAGGCCTACGACGCGGAGGACGATCCGGCGTGCCACACGTGGTTCCGCCCGAGCACGCGTGCCTTCGTCGAGCGGCAACAGGCGGGCGACGCCTACGTTTACATGAACTACGGCGTCCACTGGCTCTTCAACGTGCTCGTCAAGGGAGGGAAACGCTCGGGTTTCGTCCTGCTGCGGGCACTTGAGCCGGTTTCGGGGCTGGAACCGATGCGTCAGC
This sequence comes from Verrucomicrobiaceae bacterium, assembly GCA_947372405.1. Next base: position 6,032 of record CANBTO010000216.1, on the reverse strand, counting down.
GCCGGCAAGGCGTGGCGGATCATCTGTTAGGTGCCGGGCCGGGCAGGCTCACCCGGGCCTTCGGCATCGACGGCTCGGTGCATGGCGCGGCTTTCCTGCGCGACGAAGGGAGCGGGATCCGACCGGGGAAACCCGTGGAAATCATTGCCGGCCCGAGGATCGGCATCAGCAGGGCCACCGATCTGCACTGGCGTTTCGGCGACCCCGCCTCGCGTTCCCTGAGCCGGAGGTTTTGAATGATGGCGGGTCAACGTTTGCAAGTCACCGTCATGGTTCCCTTGAGTTGTTTGCCAAGCAGGGTTCCCGTGACCGGCACTTTCAGCGTCAGCGTGGTTCCACTCACTTTGGCGATGTAGTTCGTCTTGATGTTGCCGCTGATCTTGGTGCCCTGATAGGTCGTGGAGAACGTGACCACCACCGGGGTTGTGGTGCTGCCCGTGTAGATCAAACCTGATTTGTGGAGCTGCACATAAGTGGGGCCGGTGATCTTGACGGTGATCACCACGCCGAGTTGGGTGCCCAGTTGCTTGATGATATTGGCGGCCGCGTTGCGGTTGAGCTGCACGCGGTTGTTGGAGATGGTGATCCTGCCGTTCTGGATGGCACCGAACTGATTGAGCATTTCCGGCGTGACCGTGATGGATTGGCCTCCGACACTCAGAGTGCCGCTGGCCTTCACGTATTTGTAAACTCCGTCCGCACCGGCGGCAGAGGCCGTTGGCATCGTCGAGAACGAGACCAGCGATGCGCAGATGCCAGCCAGCAGGAGCTTGCCGAATCCTGCGAGGCGGGATGCGTGCGGACTATGCCGGGTGGTTTGGAACATTTCCTGTGATGGGGGAATGAGGTTCGTTTTCATGGCAATCAAATATAGCTCCGTCCGCTTCCGCATGGAAAGGGACAACCCTTGGCCGGCACTCCGTTCCTTGCTGAAGGCTCCGCATATCTTGCTGTTTCGAAAAATGCAGCCGCGCTCCGTCCCGGCATTGCGCGCCCGCGCGGACGGCGGCAGACTGCGCTTGTGACGATCCCGGATGACATCCCCTGGCTGGCGGAGGCGGACCGTTCTTCCCGCTATCTTGTCGGCGTTTCCGGCGGAGCGGATTCGGTGGCCCTGTTGCATCGCTTGGTGGACGCAGGATTCCACGATCTCGTCGTCTGCCACCTCGATCACCGTCTACGTGGCGGGGCGTCCACGGCGGACGCCCGCTTTGTCATCCGCCTCGCCGGGAAACTCGGCCTCCCGTGCGAGTGCGGCCGCATCGACGTGCGTGCGGAGATGAAACTTCGCGGTGAATCCATGGAGACCGCCGCCCGCAACGCGCGCCACCGTTTCTTCGCCGGCTGTTCGCGGAAATTCGACTGCCGCAGCATGTTGCTCGCCCATCACGCGGACGATCAGGCGGAAACCGTGCTCTGGAACCTGCTGCGCGGCTCCCATGGCCTCAAAGGCATGCGGGCGGAACAACCAATCACCGTGGAGGGCGTGGAGCTCACGCTGGTCAGGCCTCTGTTAGGAACGCGCCGCGTCGATCTATCGGATTGGCTTCGTTCCCACGGTCACACATGGCGCGAGGACGCCAGCAACCGCGAGCCGGTGGCCGTGCGCAACCGCCTGCGCAACGAGGTCTTTCCCTTGCTGGCGGAGATCACCGGCCGTGATGCGGTGCCTGCGTTTGTCAGGGCCGCGGCCGATGCCGCCGGGCGCGATGCCGCCGAGTCCGGTCTTCTCGAACACGCCAGGCTGCTGGATCCCCAGGGGCGCATACATCTTCCCACTCTGCGGAAGCTGCCACTTTCGCTGCAACGCACCGCCCTGCGTGATTTTCTAGCCGATGCGGGCATTCCTTCCATCGACCGCGCGCTGCTGGACCGGGCCGCCGCTCTAGCGGAAATTGGCCGTGAGGCGTGCGTCAACCTTCCCGGCGGCGGCAGGCTGCGCAGGACCGCAGGCCGGATCTGGATAGAACCCGCAGGGCAGCGGTGATCCCTTGCATCCGGCCTGGCAGGACCGGTGATCCGCAGGCTGTTTCACGGGATGATGGACATTGCAGGACATGCGTCGTATGTTTTGTATATGGACCCGCTCTCAAAGCATGCTGTGATGAAAAACGCAGCCAGACTTCTTGGTCTGGCCTTCATTCTGGGCCACGGGACTAGCAGTGCCGCCGATGATCCAGCCTCGAACCGCGCGGACCGCATGCACTGGTGGCGCGAGGCCCGTTTCGGCATGTTCATCCACTGGGGGCCGGTGAGCCTCAAGGGCACGGAGATCAGTTGGTCCCGCGCCAACTCCAATCCGAAATGTCCTAACAAAGGAAACATTCCCGTCGATGAATACGACAACCTTTTCAGGAAGTTTGATCCGGTGAAATTCGACGCCGATGAATGGGCCCGCATCGCGGAGAACACCGGCATGAAATATGTGGTGCTGACCGCGAAACACTGCGACGGGTTCCTGCTCTGGCACTCCAAGGTCAGCAATTACAACATCTCGGCCACGCCTTTCAAACGCGATATCTGCGCCGAACTGGCGGACGCCGTGCGCGGCCGGGATTTGAAGCTAGGTTGGTATTTCTCGCCGATGGACTGGCGCGATCCTGATTGCCGCACTGAGCGCAACGGCGAGTTTGTGAAGCGAAATCAGGGTGAGTTGCGCGAACTGCTGACGAACTACGGCCGCGTGGACGTGCTGTGGTTTGACAGCGACGGCCGCCCGGCGGACTGGCATCCGGAGACGACCTATCCGCTCGTACGCGGACTGCAGCCGCAGATCATCATCAACAACCGCCTTGAGATGTCCTCGGGTGAGGACTGGAAGAGTCAGGGCAAGCTTCGGCCCAATGAGGATTATTACACGCCCGAGCAGCGCATCGGCGCGTATGACGACCAGCGCCCGTGGGAGACATGCATGACTTTGGGGACGCAGTGGTCGTGGAAACCGAACGACAAGATCAAATCCACCGCCGAAGTCATTGGCATTCTCAGCCGCACTGCCGGTGGCGACGGAAACCTGCTGCTGAATGTGGGCCCGATGGCCGATGGTACCATCGAGCCACGGCAGGTCGAGGTGCTCAAAGGCGTGGGCGAATGGTTGCGGGCGAACGGCGAGAGCATCTACGGCACGCGCGGTGGTCCCTACAAACCCGGCGCTTTCGGTTCCTCCACACGCAAGGACGATGTGGTTTACCTGCACGTCCTCAAATGGACCGGTGACACGCTGACATTGCCTGCACTGCCGAAAAAGGTGCTTAAAGCTTCATTGCTGTCAGGTGGTGCCGCGAAGTTCGAACAAACAGCGAACTACCTCCGCATCATCGTCGCGGAGAAGGACCGTGTGGCCGGCGACACCGTGGTGAAACTGCAGTTGGAAGGCTCCGCAATGGAACTGGTGCCTGTCGATATCCGGGAGTAGCGGAAGACGTGATGTTAGGTTGGAGGATTGTGGCGGAAACGACTGCGATCACTTGACCAGTCTCTCCCGGCGATCCGGTCTTGTTTCCTGACCCAGCGGTGTGTATGCCAAGGGATCATTCGCCCGTTCCAATGAAGTCCGCCATCACCCTCTCGCAAGTCCCGGAAGCCATTGGCGGGCCGTTCGTTCTGCGCGACTCCTTGCCGCAGTCCTTCGCCAGCGCGGCCGCTGCCGGCTTCGATGCGGTGGAGCTTTTCCTTCCCGGCCCGGATTTCGTCACGGTGGAGGAAGTAAGATCACTGGCGGAAGCCTGGGGCCTTGCGATCGCCGCGGTTGGCACCGGCGCGGGCATGCTGCGTCACGGACTTTCCATCACTGACGCATCCGCGGAAAAACGTGAGGCCGCCATGGACTTCGTGTTTTCGATGATCGACTTCGGCGGCCGTCTCAACGCACCGGCGATTCTCGGTTCGATGCAGGGACGGCGCACGCATGACCTCGCGCTGGAACAACTCGCGGCAAATCTCCGCCGCTGTGGGCAACGCGCGTCGGAACATGGCGTGCCGTTCATCTACGAGCCGTTGAACCGCTACGAAACCAACCTTTTCAACCGGCTTGGAGACGCCGCGGCATTCATCGAGGAACACGGTTTGAAAAACGTGGTGCTGCTGGCCGATCTCTTCCACATGAACATCGAGGAGAGTGATCTTCCGGCCGCCATCCGCGCGGCGGGCCGCCACATCGGGCATGTCCATTATGCGGATTCCAACCGGCAGGCGATGGGCTTCGGGCACACCCTTCCCGGGCCGATCATCGCGGCATTGCGGGAATCCGGATATTCGGGTTTTCTTTCCGCGGAGATCCTTCCGCTGCCCGATCCGGAATCCGCCGCCCGGCAGACCATCTCATCCATCCGCTCTCTAACATGAAAACACGCCCGCTCGGCAAAACCGGCATCGATCTTCCGATCCTCTCCTTCGGCGCGTCCTCGCTAGGCGCGGAGTTCCGCTCCATCACGCTGGACGATGCGATGCTCTCCACCCGCACCGCCCTCGACCTCGGGATGAACTTCATCGACACCTCTCCGTTCTACGGCCGCGGCATGTCGGAAATCCTGCTCGGCCTCGGTCTCAAGGGCGTGCCGCGTGACAGCTATCTGTTAGGAACCAAGCTCGGCCGCTACTCGGACATCCACTTCGACTTCTCCGCCAAGCGGGTGGAGGAGTCGCTGCATGTTTCGCTCCAGCGCCTCGGTGCCGATCATCTGGACGTGCTGCTCATGCACGACGTGGAGTTCGTTCCACTCCAACAGATCTGGGAGGAGACGCTGCCCGCCTTGCTGAAACTCAAGCAGCAGGGAAAAGTCCGCGCCGTTGGTTTTTCATGCTATCCGCTCAAGACCTTCCACACGGTGCTTGATCATGTGGAGGACGAGATCGACTGCGTGCTTTCCTACAACCGTTACACGCTTCAGAACACCACGTTTTCGGAGGATCTCCTGCCGCGCCTCGCAGCGAAGAGCATCGGAGCGATGAATGCCGGACCGTTCTCGGCGCGCCTTCTAACCAATGCCGAGCTTCCCGCGTGGTTGAAGGAACCGGAGGGGGTCAAGGCCGCCGCCCGCACCGCCGCGAAGCTGTGCGCGGACCGCGGCGTGGACATCGCGCAGTTGGCGCTCCAGTTCTCCTGCGAACACCCCGGCATCGCCACCACCGTCGCGGGCTCTGCGAATCCGGCCAACATCCGCAAGTGGGCCGAATGGATCGAACAACCGCTGGACCGTGAACTGCTGGCGGACGTGCTCGCGGTTTTCGCACCCGTTAGAAACCTCGGCCACCGCGAAGGCCTCCCGGAAAACAACTGATGCAAGCCATCGAATTCACCGCACCCAGGGAGATCAACCTCATCGACCTGCCGGAACCCTCCGCGCCCGGTCCGGGCGAGGCGCTCGTTCGCACCCATCGCATGGGCATCTGCGGCACCGATCTTTCCTGTTATCTCGGCAAGTTCCCGTTCTTCGCCTATCCGCGCACCCCCGGCCATGAGCTCGGCCTCGAAGTTGTCGCAGTGGCGGATGACGTCACGAACGTGAAGCCGGGCGACAGATGTTCGCTGGAGCCCTACGTCAACGATCCCTCATCGCCCACCTCGCGGAAGGGCTCGCCCAACTGCTGCCCCGGCGTGCAGGTCATCGGTGTCCATAACAACGGCGGCCTTCGCAAGGGCGTCTTCGCCGTACCCGCGCGCAAGCTGCATCCGGGCAACGATCTCTCCTACGACCAACTCGCCCTCGTCGAGACGCTCGCCATCGGCTGCCACGCCGTGCATCGCGGAAACCCGCAGCCCGGCGAAACCGTGCTGGTCATCGGCGCGGGGCCCATCGGGCTGGCCTGCATGGAATTCCTCAAGTTGATGGACGTGAAAACCATCGTCATGGACATGGTGCAAAGCCGCCTCGATTTCTGTCGGGAAAACCTCGGCATCCATCATGCCGTCGTATTCCAGACGGACGGCTCGCACCTCGCCGAACTTGAAAGGATCACGAATGGACAGCTCGCGGATGTCGTCATCGATGCCACCGGCAGCGCGAAGTCGATGTCCACTTGTTTCAACTATG
>CANBTO010000215.1 GCA_947372405.1 Verrucomicrobiaceae bacterium | reverse complement strand
ATCAAAATCACAAAGGTGGAACCAGGTTCTCCAGCCGATGGCAAAATACAGGTCGGCGACGTAATCGTCGGTGCAGGCGGCACACGCTTCAAAGAAAACACGCGTCCCGTACTAGCCGATGCAATTGACCAAGCCGAGACAGAAAAATCCAAGGGTATTCTGACCTTGGACCTAAAGGATGGCAAGAAGGTCGATCTGCAACTCAAGGTGCTGGGAAGCTATAGCGGGACCGCACCATATAACTGTTCAAAGACGGATGCCATTATCACTCAAGCTGCCGATTGCTTGGTCAAATCCAAGGATTTAGGCCATGACACATTGAACATCTCATTGCTCGGCCTGCTTGCTACCGGTGAGCCAAAATATATAAATGTAGTCAGAGAGGCCATCCATCAAGCCAATTGGGCCAAACCGGATGTCAAACTCTCTCTCGGGCCGGAAAGCAGTGCATGGAACTATGGCTACAACAACCTGCTGCTCTGTGAGTATTACTTGCTAACCCACGATGATTATGTGCTTCCCACCATCAAGACCTACGCCGTGACCATCGCCGAGGGGCGGGATGCTGCCGGTCTGTGGGGGCACCGTATGGCCGACCCTCAAGCCAACCGCGGCCAACTCCACGGCCGACTTTTCGGCTATGCGGTGATGAACTCCTCGAGCCTGCCGCTGTTCATCTCTTTGATGCTAGCCGAAAAATGCGGCATCAAACACCCCGAGATCCAGGACGGCATCGCGCAAGATTACGGCTTCTACAGCAGCTTCATTGGCAAAGGCACGCTCCCCTACGGAGTGCATGATCCAAAGTCAGATTCGTTCAACAACAACGGCATGAGCGGCATGGCGGCTATTGCCTTCTCATTGCACGGTGACAAAGAGGGGGCGACTTTCTTTTCAAGGATGTCAACAGCCGCATCTAATACCATGGAGCTCGGCCACACTGGCCATTACTTCAACCAACTCTGGACTGGTCTCGGTGCCGACCTCGCCGGGCCCGCCGCTTCCGCCGATTTCTTCCGTGAAACCCGCTGGCTGCATACGCTTAACCGTAACTGGGACGGCAATTTCACCTTTGATAGTTGTGAAGGCAAAGGGCCCGAATATTCCTATCGCGGACTCAGCGATGCAGGCTCACATCTACTTAACTATTGCCTGCCTCGGCACAAGCTCATCATCACCGGCAGAGAAGCCGACCCATCGATCCGCCTGAACGATAAGGAGGCGGCCGAAACGATCGCTCTCGCCACCATGGACATCGAACACAAGAGCGATGAGGAGCTGCTAGCTTTAATGGGTCATCCCATGCCAAAGGTCCGAGGCGAAGCAGCGGAGACGCTGCGCGGGCGACAACACAAACTGTTACCATCCATCGTGAAAATGTTAAAAGATGGAACCAAGGAGCAACGGATGAGCGCTATCGGTTATTTTGGTAACAAGTGCCCGCCGGAGCAGGTTCAACCGATGCTCAACGAGCTGGCTGCAATGATGCGCGATCAGAAGGAGAATCTGTCGCTGCGGGCGGGCGCGGCAGCGGCCCTTGCTGGTCTCGGGGAAACCGGCTATACCTACTACAATGACATGCTTGGAATTATCGTGGCCGATGAGCCAGACGACGCGGCTGGCCGCCTCGATGAGGATGTCGGTCGCAGCCTCGTCACTCTCTGCGCCGATCCCTACGCGGCCGGATTGGTAAAGGACAAGAAACTGTTTTATGCTGCAGCTCTCAAGTTGCTCGACCACAAGCGCGCCAGCGCGCGAATCTTTGGCATCACCTTGATCGCGCATGTTCCGCTTGAGGACTTTTACCTGGTAGCCGACAAGGTCGCTTACATCATCGACGACAAGGATCTGACCTATCACTCCTATCACAATATGGGACCCAAGACCGGAGCGATCTCGATTCTTGCCAGCCTCAATATCCAAGGCGGAATTGAGGCCGCCTTCGACGCGCTAGAGGTCGAAACCGGTAAGGCCGGATTCAAAATCCGTATGCTCATGGATGTGCTGCCAAAATATGGAGCCAATGCCCAATACGCTCTGCCAAAAATCAAGGCAGTCAATGCCGGAAAGTTCCAAGAGAAGTGGGATGCCATGATCAAACAAATCGAGTCTGCCACTGCCAGCCGCAAGATGATCACGCTCGACGAGGCAAAACACTACGGCCAAAGCAAATCTCCAGCAGCATCCGAATAATGAATACAAAATTCGCAATTTCTACGCTCGCGCTAACATCTTATCTTTTCTTTGCACACGCACAGTCATCCCATGCAGAGCCTCCCCATGAGGCTGGAGTAATTGTGAAAGACAAACCAACAGTCGTATTCATCACCGGTGATGATGAGTATCATTCAAGGGAAATCATGCTTCCTTTTGCAAAAAAACTGGAGGAGGACTATGGGTTTAAAGTCATTTATCTCAAAGATGATGCCCCTTGCGCCCTCCGCAAAAGAGACCCCAATGAACTCATCGGCGCCGAGCAAATCAAGGATGCGGATCTGATGGTGCTATTCGTACGATTTCGCTCTTGGGAACCAAAGTCAATGAAGCTTTTTATGGACCATTTCACTGCCGGTAAACCCGCCGTCGCCATCCGCACTTCCACCCATGCCTTTTGGGAGGACAAAACCTTCGCACCCATCTACTTTGGCGGCCATTATAAAAATCACCCGCATAAGCAGATTGTTTGCCAGATTAATCCAGAGCAGTTTGATCATCCGATCGCCCGAGGGGTTGAACGAAAATTCGCTGAAAACGAAGGGCCTTATCTCACCACGCCACTCACCGAAGGAGCCACTCCGATTCTTCTCGCCTACGGAACAGGCAAACGCGATCCTAACAATATTATCGGCGACGATGCCTTCGACTCGCCCACCACTCCTACCGCATGGACTTTTCAACACAATGGCGGACGGCGCGCCATGATCACCTTGATGAGCTATCGTATTGACAGCCAGAATAAGCCATACTCACAAAATCTTTTTTATAATTCCGTCTTCTGGGCGCTGGGTTACGATGTGCCTGAAAATGGAGTCTTATCGGAAGGCAAAAAGATTGTCATCCACAAAGAACTCAAGCCCTATCAGCCAAGTGTTCAAAGTCACCCCGCTCCCCCTACGTATCAACTTCCTCAAGGCTGGAATTATTTATTCGATGGTACCAATCTAACCCAGTGGAAGCACTACGACTATCTTTCGGTAGAACCGTTGCTGGAAGGACTGGATATACGCGCAGCCACCGTAGCACCTATCGACATGAGCCAATGCCCTGCTCGTTGGAAAATTGAAGACAAGGCCGTTATTGCCCGCGTTGGCTACGGCGACATCATCACCCGCAAGTCCTATAATAATTTTTGTTTGCATCTAGATGTGCTCGTGCCGGAAGAACCGGAATGGGTGAAGAACGAATGGAGAGGCAACAGTGGCATCTACCTTCAGGGCTCTTATGAAATCGCAATTTTAGATAGCCACGGTCAGGCTGCCAGCATGCGAAGCAACGGGGCCATTTATCGACAATCGGCTCCCCTCCTAGAAGCATCGCGGCCAGCCGGTCAATGGCAAAGCTACGATATCACTCTCAAGGATCGTCACCTCACCGTCTTGTTAAATGGCAAGGAAATCCATCACGATGTGGAACTGAATGACAAAACGCTTTACGGTTTTCCCGTTACAGGAAGTGGGCCGATTCGTCTGCAAGGAGAATGCTCTGCCGTTCGCTTTGCGAATATTGCAATCAAAGAGATCGAGTAACACCGGTGCAGACACCGATAAAAGCGCATCAAGCGATGACCTGCGAAAAACTAACTACCATCTCGTTCGCGCCCAGGCAGAGAGGATCGTTTTAGTGGAACCAGTTGACCAAGGTGGCCAACTCCGGCGAGGAGCGATTGATTTTGGGGATCTTTGCCGAATACGACGAAGGAACTCACTGGAAAAGGCCAAACGCCTCACGAAAGGCAATTTTCAGACGAATATTGGTAACCGTGAACAGTGACCTTCTCCTGATCGGTATTGGATAAGCGTATCCAATATCCTGCCCGCTATGAAAAGCTACATTCCTTGCATCTTTGCCGCATTTGCTCTAACTGTCGCCGTGAACGCTGCCGAGCGACCGCCCAACATTGTCATCATCTACATGGATGACATGGGCTACGCCGATATCGGCCCGTTTGGTGCCAAAAACTGCGCCACGCCCAATCTCGACAGAATGGCGGCGGAAGGTACCAAATTCACCAGTTTCTACTCCGCCCAAGCGGTTTGTTCCGCGAGCCGGGCCGCGCTCATGACGGGTTGCTATCCCAACCGCGTCGGTATCGCCGGTGCGCTTGGCCCGCACAGCCCCATCGGTCTCTCACCCGAGGAAACCACCCTCGCGGAAATCTGCAAACAGAAGGACTATGCCACCGCCGTTTTTGGCAAGTGGCACCTTGGTGATGAAAAACGTTTCCTCCCGCTTAATCAGGGCTTCGATGAATATTTTGGCCTGCCCTATTCCAATGATATGACCCCACTCGGGGCGCCCCATGGCGTGGCGAACCAACGCAGTAATTATCACCCACTGCCACTGATCTCCCAGAACTCGCTTGTCAATCCCTCGGTTGACGACGCCGTGCAGGACCAACTCACCACACTCTATACCGAGCACGCCGTGGACTTCATCCAGCGCCACAAAGAGAAGCCCTTCCTCCTCTACGTGCCTCACGCGATGGTCCATGTGCCGCTTCATGTTTCCGATAAATTCCGCGGCAAGAGCGGCCACGGCCTCTTTGCCGACGTCATCATGGAAGTGGATTGGTCCGTCGGTGAAATTCTCGCCGCCATCAAAAACAACGGACTCGATGATCACACGCTCGTCATCTTCTCCTCGGACAACGGCCCATGGCTCAGCTTTGGCGTCCACGCCGGATCCGCCGCTCCACTCCGCGAGGGCAAGGGCACCAGTTGGGACGGCGGCGTGCGCGAACCCACTCTCATGCGTTGGCCCGGCCACGTCCCCGCCGGGCGTTCATGCGATGCGCCACTCATGACCATCGATGTCCTCCCCACCGTCGCCAAGCTCATCGGGGCCAAGCCGCCTGAGAAACGCATCGACGGACTCGATATCTCATCCGTCATGTTAGGGAAGACCGATCAATCGCCACACGAGGTTCTCTACTTTTACTATCAGACCAACGCCCTCGAAGCCTTGCGCTCCGGCAAATGGAAACTCGAGCTTCCCCGGGAATACCGCTCGCTCAAGGGCAAGCCCGGCGGCACTGGTGGCAAACCCGCCAACTATGAGCAAGTCACGATCAGCGCACCCGAGTTGTATGATCTGGATGCCGATCCCGGCCAGAAGTCCAATCTCGCGGATGCGAATCCGGAAGTGCTGCGCAAATTACTTGAATATGCTGAAGCCGCCCGCGCCGACCTCGGCGACCAACTGACAAAACGTAACGGGCCAGGTCGCCGCCCTCCCGGTAAAGTCGGTAGCGATGCGGTTTTCCCCAATCAATTCCCTGTCACGTCAAAGTGAATTTCCAAAGCCCTCTCTTGACCCACTCTTCAGTCCGCCCCAACGGCTGCCTCACGACCGGTATTTGATAATCCCCTCCACCTTGCTCGCACGTGCAGTTTGATGCAGGCTCGTCCGCTTGCTGTGTTGGGATTACATTGTCATTGCATTCGTTCGTATCTAAATGAACATCCAGTTCCGCATCGTCGCCCCGTCGCGCAACTATTTCTTCCGAAAGCCCTGCCGTCTGCGGCTCAAGAATCCATATTCCGTTTTTTCGGCGACCATCATCGTCAATGAATCCAAAACCCATCCATCGTTCAGATCCAAATCTTAAACCGGTCCACGGAAACCGGGGTTTCGCGCTTGTTGTCACGATTTCGCTCCTGATCCTGCTGACGGTTATTGCCGTCGGTTTGTTGACGCTTTCATCCATCAGCCTTCGTTCTGCCTCAGGAGCATCGGCGCAGCAACAGGCGCAGAGCAACGCGCGGATGGCCCTGATGCTGGCGATCGGGCAACTGCAGCGTGAGATGGGCCCCGATTCTAGGATTTCCGCCCCCCTTGACGCCGGCAGTCCGACGGGAGGAAAGCCCCGCTGGACCGCCGTTTACGATGCCTGGAAAACCGATCCCGCGACCAGCGCCGCCGCGCTGACCCCAAGTTCCCGTGTGCCGAATTTACGCACATGGCTCGTCTCCGGAGCGGACGGCGCAAGTGTCGCCTCGGGTGACCTAGTTTCGATAGTCGGACCCGGCAGCCTAGGCGCAAATCCTGCAGCCGGGGATCTTGTCTCAGCACCCTTGGTTGAGTTGGTAAATCCGGGGAAAAAAGGCAAAATCGCATGGTGGACTTCCGACGAATCTGCAAAAGCAAAAATCAACGCGGGTGCCGCTACCGACAATTTTGTTGCAGCCTCAAGTCCCTTAGCGGACGCGCAGTCACCACCCCGCGTCGGTCAACAGGCAATTCCACAACTGAGTGCATTCGATTGGAAGCTTGGACAGCGCTCCGCCGTTGTCACCAACGGCACCGTAAATCTCGCCGCAGGTCTCGCCCGCCCCGGCATCGGTAACCTCAACCACGATGTCACCGTTTACTCCGCCGGGGTGCTCAGCGATGTCCGCGAAGGCCGCCTCAAGCGCGATCTAACCAATCTACTCACGCGCTCCATATCGGAGGTAGAGGACAAGCCGCTGTACCTCGCGGACGGGCGGATGAATCGCTTCATCATCGGTGCGGACGGCAGTGTCGCCAATGGCTCCGGCATTCCCGGTGATTCGAATGCAGTCCGGAGGACATCCAGCGAATGGGGCATCAACCTCGAAGAACTCTTTCTTTTCCATAACCTCCACCGCGAGATCCAGTGGTCCGAAAACACACCCAAAATTGTTTCTAAGAGCACTCGGGAAGCGGCCGTGGACGATCGATTCTTTCTTTACCGCAAACCGACGATCGAAGCGGCCCAATTCATTCTCTCCCTCAAAGCAGTGCCTGATACCGCTGCGGGCAGATACAAGATGGTGATCATGCTCGACGGCATGGTCGCGATTTCCAATCCCAATGACGTGGCCTTCGAATACTCACCTGGCTTGCAATTGGGGTTTCAGCTTTTAAGGGTTCCCTATCAATTGAGATGGGACATCCGCAGGGCGGGCTCGGTTCTCTACAACTCCGTTCAACCCATCGCGGCCAATCTACAACAATTCAAAGGCTATGTCGGCGGAGGACCGGCTGCGGCAAATGCTGCCGGGTTCTCGCTGCTACCCGGCGAGGCTGGGGTGTTCGGCTCGAGCACCAGCGGGTCATTCATCCTGGGCTTGATGCGCGGCTTTTTTCCAAGCGGTGGCATGCAACTCGACGACAGTCTGAACGCGACCAATCTCCTGCCAACCGATCAGATTGATTTCAAAATGGAGCGATTGAGCTCGTTGATAAACAATCCCTATTACACCGCCGAGTTTAATGCAAACCTCTGGGATTACTGCAACTTTTGGTTGGGGCAGCGCGGGTTCAACGGAAAGAATAACGGCTGGCACATGGGAGCCATTGCGGTATTGGGAACTCCACCCCCGACCGATACGTACATCAATCAGATGCTACCTCTGACCGTCAGCCCGCCCCAAGTCAGTTTGGTCAGCGATTTCCTGCCTGACCCCGCAGATACCGCTCAGAAACCTCGACCCAGGCCATTTATGATCCTGAGCTTTCTCCGGAATGTGGAGCAGTCCAGCGGAGGCGCTGCTCCCGACGCCTTTGCCTCGCGCCCATTGCTGATGAGCGAGTCTGCTAACAGCATGGTCGGCATGACCACGTCCAATCTGGCAACTTCTTCGCACATGTCCGAGTTAGTGATGAAAGTGGAGCCCGCGAACTATCAGTTCAGCACTCTGGCCGCCGGCGCGGGGGGGCGCAACATCTACCATGGGGGGAACCGTCAACCCTCGTTGGGTGGGAGTTTCTACGTGATTAAACGCCGTACTCCGCTCGCTCCTCCCTTG
>CANBTO010000214.1 GCA_947372405.1 Verrucomicrobiaceae bacterium | reverse complement strand
ATGCCCTGCGACGTCGTTTCCCGAAGTGACGATGATGAGTGGTGGTGGAGTCATGGATTCGGATATTAGTCGCCGAAGTAAGGCGACGCCAGCTACTTTTACGGTGTTCCGCGTAAGGGCAGGTGCACGGTGAAAGTGCTGCCGTTTCCCGGTGCGCTTTCCACAGTGATGGTGCCGCCATGTGCTTCGACGATGGCTCGCGTGATGGCAAGGCCGAGGCCGGTTCGTTCGGTGGCGGCCGAGCGGGCCTTGTCGGCGCGGTAGAAGCGCTCGAAGATGTGTGGCAGATCGTCGGCGGCAATGCCCGGACCATTGTCGGAAACCGTTAGAACCGCGTTGTGATGGGTTGAAGTGCAGGTGATCCGCACCAGGCCTCCTCGGCGGTTGTGGTAAATAGCGTTGCTGACTAGGTTGTGGACGATTTGCGAGATGCCGTCGGCATCTCCTTCGCAGAGTGCGGGCTGAAGTTGGGTTTCGATTGAGATTTCATGCTGCCGGGCCAGCGTGCGGAGGTTGGTGGTGGCGTCTTCGGCAATGCTGGCGAGATCGCATGTCTCGCGGGTGAGCCGGTTTCCCGAATCCAGACGCGAGAGCGTGAGCAGCGAATCCGTGAGGCGGCGCATGCGTTGGACGGCACGTTGACAGGCTTCAAAAGCCTCGCGGTGTTCGTCCGATAGATCGTCACTGGCAAGGCTGTTCTGGATGTGGGTGAGCATCACGGCAAGAGGCGTTCGGAGTTCGTGCGCGGCATCCGCGGTGAAGCGGGCCTGCCGGGTGAAGGCGTTGTCGAGCCTTGCGAAGGTGGAGTTCAACACACTTGTTAACTGGCCGAGTTCGCTTTCCGAATCCGCAGTGTCGATGCGACGGGTGAGATCACCGGTGGCGATGGTTTCGGCGGCGGAACTGATGGCGCGGATCGGCCGCAGGGCGCGGGCGACTAGCCACGCTCCAACCGCCAGACCTAACAAGAGAACAGTGCCGCCGACACCGGTGAGCCACCACGCGAGTTGACGGCGATCCGCGAGGTCGCCGTTGAAGGATTTCCCAGCAAGCACGCAATCGCCCGGACCGGGGAACAGGAAGGTTTCACGGAAGCCCCCCCGAAGTCTGTTAGGTGGGTCGCCGGCCTTGGGTTGCGGGACATCCTTGGGCGCGGTGGCGGAGCGGGTGACCGGTTCACCGTGGCGAAGCCAGACGACGAAGTAGATGCCGCCGCCGTCATCCCGGTCAAACAAGGTGGCGTCCTTGGGTGAGAGTCTGAATTCACGCCGTTCACGGTCGCCGGGTGCGGGGCGCTGGGAATTCACCAGAACCGGCAGCCGCCGCTGCAACTCCTCGTCGATGTGCCGGAGCTGCCGAGAGCTTTCCAGCTGATAGACGGTGATGCCGAAGCCGCTGAGGACCGCAACGAGCAGGACCCCATACCATAGCTGCAAACGCCAACGGATGGATTTAAGAAATTTCATTCGATGCAGTAGCCGTGACCCCGGCGGGTGGTGATGAAATCCTGTCCGAGTTTCCTGCGGAGATTGAAGACATGGACGTCGAGGATGTTGGAAAGCGTTGCCTCGTTTTCATCGAAGAGATGTTCATAGAGGTCCGTCCGGGTGACGACCTCGCCGCGATGCAGGGCGAGGTATTCGAGCATGACATATTCACGCGCGGTGAGGATGACCGGCTCTCCGTTGCGGGCGACGGTGCGGGCGGCGGTGTCAATGTGGACATCGCCGACATCCAGCGTGGGTTTTGACAGATTGGCGCTACGGCGGATGATTGCGCGCAGGCGGGCGAAGAGTTCGGGTAGATCGAAGGGTTTTACGAGATAGTCGTCCGCCCCGGTGTCGAGTCCGCGCACCCGGTCGGCGGTGGCGTCGCCGGCGGTGAGCATGAGGACGGGTGTGGATTTGATTTCGCGCAGGCGGGAGAGGATTTTCCAGCCGTCGATGACAGGCAGCATGACGTCGAGCACGATGGCGTCGAAGTCAGTGGTCAGCGCCTTGTGGAGCCCGTCCTCACCATCAGCGGCGGTGTCCACGGCATAGCCCTGCTTGCGAAGCGCCCGAGCGAGGCCGGCGAGCAGATCGGGTTCGTCTTCCACTACAAGGAGTCTCATGGATCGGGATGAGGTATAGAGTGGCGGACTGGAGTTGCCAATTTCATTAAGTCGCGGGAATGAGCAAGTTTGGCAGATCGGGGATTAACCGGAGATAAACGGGGTTGAAAAAGGTCCGTGTAAAGTTGCTCATTCATGCGTCCTTAATCCGCGATGTGGTAGTGTCACGGCATGAAAACGACGATTTCGCCGACGTTCCGCGCTTTTGCTGTTGCCGGATTTGTTTGTTTTTCCGGCACGGCCACTTCTGAAGGAGTTCGCCCGCAACAGGCCGCTGCGTTCGACGCATTCGAACCGAAGGTGAAATCGCGTTGGGACGCGAGCTTTCTCTACGTCGAAAGCAACGGCCTGCCGTCCCACAACATGATGGTCGGGATCACGGCGTGGCAACAGCAGGTGCCGCTGCCGCAGGCCTATACGGGCGAAAACGCGTGGCGCATCCCTTTGCATCCGGTGCCGGCCAAGGAGCCGCAGTTGATCGAGGGCCACTTCCTTCGCGGAGCCATCGCGATCGCTGCAAACGGCATCCCCATTTTCAATCCGCAGAACAACCGCGGTGAGGTGTCCGCTGAAATCGGCGAGCTTGACCAGTGGGGAGGTCATTGCGGTCGCGGGGACGATTACCACTATCACGTGGCACCGCTGCATCTCCAAAGCATCCTGGGCAAGAGCAGGCCGATCGCCTGGGCGCTGGACGGCTATCCCATTTACGGTCTCACCGAGCCGGATGGATCGGTGATCGGCAAACTGGACAAATGCCATGGTCATGAGACTCCGGCGCTTGGTTATCACTATCATGCCGCGACACGGCGTCCTTATTTGCAGAGTGCATTCCATGGTGAGGTGGTGGAACGGGAAGGGCAGGTCGATCCGCAACCCCATGCACAACCGGTGCGCCGCGATCAACCACCGCTGCGCGGCGCGAAGATCACCGGCTTCAAAGCTTCTCCGGATGACAAGACATTCGCTCTCCAATACAGCGTGAACGACAAGCCCGCGGCGGTGAATTACACCAACATGGGCGATGGTGCGTGGAAATTCCAGTTCATCAGCGCAGATGGCACCAAGAGCGAGGAAACCTATCGTGCCAGTGAACGCCGGGGTGGTGGCGGGCCACCCCAACAAGGAAGTCCTCCGCCGCGAAGGGACGAGCGCCCAGGCGGACAAGAAAAAGCCCCGGAACCGCCAAAAGCCGTTAGTCAAAAACCGGCCGGGTCATTTGTCCTGCGTAGCTCAGAGGTTAAGGATGGCGGCAATCTTCCAATCGACTACACGGGCGACGGCAGCGGTTCGACGCTGCCTCTCGAATGGAGCGGTGCTCCCGCCGGAACGAAAAGTTATGCACTGATCATGCACCACATCGATCCCGAAGGTGCGGCGAAGTGGTATTGGACGCTCTATGATATTCCTGCGGATGTGACGAGCCTGCCGAAGAACGTTAAAGGCATCGGCAAGGTAGGTACCGGATTCAAGGGTCAAATCGGCTACGAACCGCCGCATTCAAGGGGGCCGGGACCGAAGACCTACACGCTCACGTTGTATGCTCTTTCCGCCTCTGCTAAAATCACTGGCCAGCCCGCGCAGGTGAATCGCGAAACCCTGCTTGGGGCCATGCAAGGGAGCATCCTCGCGACCGCCGAACTGAATGTGGTCTATTCGAGCAAGGCTACCGGCGGCGATCCGCCTCCGGGTGCACGTCCGGAACCTGGCGGTCGTCAGCGCACGCCGCGACAGGATGACCGATCTAGCAATAATCCGCCTCCGGAGCCTTCACAAAGAAGACCGGCACCTGATTCCACATCGGGCGGTGGCATCGTCAAACCCACCCTCGGCGACACGATCAAGGTCAACGTCTACGCAGACAACTGGTTCATGCTTTACATCAATGGCAAGCTTGTCGCCGTGGATCCGATCGACTTCCTGCCGCACAATGTCGTCACTGTGAACATCCTGCCCGAATATCCCATGACGATCGCGGTCATGGCCAAGGACAATGCGGATCCGAAGACGGGCATGGAATATGGAAACCACATTGGTGACGGCGGGTTTATCCTCAAATTCGCGGACGGCACGGTCAGCAACGCCACATGGAAGGCGAAATGTTTTTTCAAAGGCCCGCTCAATCACGACGCTGCGAATCCAAAAGTCGAACACACCCCGATTCCCGCGAATTGGTTTGCCGTGAATTTCGACGACAGCCAGTGGCCTCAAGCCACCGAATACACCGAGGAGCGTGTGAATCCGAAAGAAGCGTTTCACAATGCCGATTTCAGCGGTGCCAAGTTCATCTGGTCCGAAGATCTCGACCTAGACAACACGATCCTGTTCCGAACGAAGATCGAGAAACCCGGCTGGAAACCCCGTTGGAATACCACGCCTGATCTCGATGTCACGGGAGTTCCACTTCGCTGAAATTTCATCGCTCGTGATCTCTTAAGCAATGGTTCCACTCTCGCATGACGCCATCCTCCATGACTATGAAAGCAACAATGCTCCTCTGCTCGATCCTGTCAATCGCTGCTGATGCCGCCGAAGTCACTCGACCCAATTTCATTGTCATTCTCGGGGAGGGTTCCGGATGGTCGAGCTCTTCAGTGCAGATGGACGACCGCGATCCAGCATCGAAGAGCGCGACACTCAAGACCCCTAATCTTGAACGCCTTGCCAAAGACGGCATGCGATTTTCCAACGGTTATGCCGCTTCTCCGCGCTGCACGCCATCCCGTGCGGCGCTATTCACCGGTCGCACTCCCGCCGCACTGCACATGACATTCATCGGTGATGGAAAACGACAGGCTGAAGTCACTTCCAAACTCCAGCCGCCACAGGCTTCCATGGAATTGCCCACATCGGAAGTGACCATCGGTGAATTGCTGAAATCCGCAGGCTACGCCACTGCCCATTTCGGGAAATGGCACGTCGGGCGAGTCTCCCCCTCGCAACATGGCTTTGATGAAAACGACGGCCCGAATGGAAACGGTGGCCCGGAGGATGTTGCCAATCCCAATCCGAAACAGGCGCTCGCCATGACTGCTAAGGGAATTGATTTCATGGAACGCCAGGTGAAATCCGGAAAACCGTTCTATCTCCAGATGTCGCACTATCCGAGCCAGAACGAAAAAGGCGGTGGTGGAAAACCACGATCACCCGACCAGAATCAGGCGGAAATGGACACTGTCGATCAAACCGTCGGCCAGATCCTCGATGCGGTGGACCGACTCGGTATCTCAGGCAACACTTATATTCTCTATACCACCGACCACGGCACGCCCGGGAGGAACCCTCCGCTAGCAGGTGGCAAAGGCACGGTTTCCGAAGGCGGACTCCGTGTGCCTTTCATCATCCGCGGACCCGGCATCAAGGCCGGTGTCTGTTCGCATGTTTTCGTCAGCGCGATCGACCTGTTGCCGACCTTCGCCGATCTATCAGGAGCGAAGGAGCCGCTGCCAAAGAACCTCGACGGCGGAAGCTTCGCGTCCGTCCTCACCCATGAAGGCACCGGCACGGTCAAGCGGCCGCGCGAGGAATTCATCGTTCATTTTCCACACTACGACAAGGACTCCCGCGGTCCCGCCTCCGCCATCATTCTCGGCGATTTCAAACTGATCCGAGTCTATGAATCAGGTGACAAACTGCTCTTTGATCTCTCGAAGGATTCCGGTGAACGCAACAATCTCGCGGACCAGATGCATGACCGCGTTGCGGATCTCGACAAGCGCCTCACTGCCTATCTGACGTCCGTCAATGCACAGATGCCGACGTCGAATCCAAACTATGATCCCGCCAACCCCGGGGATCCAGCTCCTCGCGGCAAGCGCGGCGGACGTCGCCCTGAAAAACCATGAAATACCGGCCCTTGTTCATTCTCGCGCTGGTCGCCGGACTCACCTGTTACGCTCAACAGGAGCGTGCCAGAGGCCGTGGTGGCGAAAGCATGAAGCCCGATGCTCCGGAAATCCAAGTCCCCGCGCATCCATACGACCTCATCCTCGGCCGCCCCACCCAAACCGCCGTCACGCTCAGCATCCTCGCCTATCAGAATCGCGAAGGCTTCGTCAGCTACGGCATCGCGCCGGGCAAGCTCACGGAGAAAACCCGAAACGCCTCACTGAAGGCCGGCGAGCCTCTCGTGGTCATTCTGTCGCCCTTGTTGCCGGACACCCGCTATTACTATCAGTTTCACAGCCGGCTTGCGGGTGCAAAGGAGGTTGAACACAGCCCCGAGTATTCCTTCACCACCGCTCGTCTGCCGGGAAGCGCATTCACATTCACGCTGCAGGCGGACTCGCACCTCGATCCCGGCACCTCCGCGGACGTCTATCAGCAAAGCCTCACCAACTCACTCGCCGCGAAGCCGGATTTCCATATCGACCTCGGCGACACTTTCATGTGCGACAAGTATGAGGACTACACGGACGCCGCGCCGCTGTATCTTTCCCAGCGGTATTACTTCGGACTCATCGGCCACAGCGCGCCCGTTTTCCTCGTGCTCGGCAACCACGATGGTGAAACCGTGGACAAACATGGCAGCGGACCGGACTCGATGGCGGTGTGGTCCAACTCCCAACGCAAACGCTATTTTCCGAATCCGGTTCCCAATGATTTTTACACCGGAAACTCCACCCCGCATCCCGTCGCGGGTCTGTTGGGAGATTACTACGCCTGGGTTTGGGGTGACGCGCAGTTCATCGTGCTCGATCCTTTCTGGTTCACCACCGGCCGCAGCAAGGAAGGCGACAACTGGCCGCGCACGCTCGGCCGCGAGCAATACGACTGGCTCAAGCACACCCTCGAAGGCAGTCGATCGAAGTTCAAATTCGTCTTCATCCACCACCTCGCCGGCGGCGAGTCCAAGGAGGGACGTGGCGGTGCGGAGGCGGCGAAGTATTTCGAATGGGGAGGACGCAATCTCGATGGTAGCGATGTCTTCAAGGACAAACGCCCCGGCTGGCCGAAACCCGTCCATCAGCTCCTGCTGGATCATGGCGTCAGCGCCGTCTTTCACGGCCATGACCACCTCTATGTGAAACAGGAACTCGACGGCATCATCTATCAGGAAGTTCCACAGCCCTCCTCGTTCAGGGGCAGTACACGCAGTGCCGAGGAGTATGGTTACAAATCGGGCTCTTTGCTTCCCAGTCCCGGTGTATTGAGCATCGATGTCTCTCCAACCGTGGCGACCGTCCGTTTCCTTGGCAGCAAACCCGGAAGGGATGATCCAGCGCCGGTCTTGGACAGCTACGTCATCAGGCCTGGCGTGAAGTGAATTGGGCGGACAGCAAGGAGTGTCGCTCCTTATGAAATTTCTGGAAAAACGGCTGCGATCCCGTAGTCTCCAGCCATGAAGGCAAATACCTTGAATTCATGATCGATCCCTTCCAAGAACCGTTGAAAAAGAGAGTGGGAGGCAGCTTGTCCAAGTTGCCTCCGCTTCAACGTCTTGAGATGCTGCGCCGCAATGCTTGGATGATCCGGCAGAAACCCTGGTCGCCTCCTGCCAATGATGGAACCCTCGTTCGAAAAGTTGTTGGTCCTGCTCGCTGAGGCGGGTGTGGATTTCATCGTGGTCGGTGGCATCGCCGTATCGATCCAGGGATACGTGCGTCTCACGGAGGATGTGGATCTTTTGATTGATGGCAGCCCTTCGAACGTTGATCGGCTTTTGGAACGATTGGCCACCTATGGTGAAGGATTTGCCAGGGAACTTTCTCCCGAGGACTTCAATGATGAGGAAGGAGCCATCCGGATCGTCGAGGAAACCGAGCAATGCCAGATCGACATCTTCACCCGCATGTCCGGCAGGCGTTATTCCGATGTGATCGTGGACGCGGACCGTTTTGAAGTGGGCGGCCATCAGATTGCCGTGGCATCGAAAGCCTCGTTGATCGGGTGGAAATC
>CANBTO010000213.1 GCA_947372405.1 Verrucomicrobiaceae bacterium | reverse complement strand
CCTCGATATGGAAGCGGAGGTTTTCCAGCAGAACCACGGTGCCGGGGTGGATAGCGGCACAGGCGGCCTCCACTTCGGGGCCGACGCAGTCCTGCAGGAATTCGACGGGCTTCCCCAGAAGCTTGGAGAGTTCGTCAGCAACGGGCTTGAGGGAGAATTTCGCGATCTTCTCGCCGTCCGGACGGCCGAGGTGGGACATGAGAACCACGGATGCGCCTTTTTCCAGAGCATATTGGATCGTGGGGAGCGCAGCGACGATGCGCTGGTTGTTGGTGATGGCTCCCGTGCTCTTGTCTTGTGGGACGTTGAAATCGACGCGGATGAGAACGCGCTTGCCGGAAAGATCGAGGTCACGGATGGATAGCTTGGCCATGGGGCGGAAATCCCGCCTTAGTGAGCGGCCGGTGTCAAGACAAGCGTGCCCCGCCGCGGCTGGCACGCCCGTCGCAGCCGACACGAAACGCGGAACGACGCGGAAAACACCGGCATTTCGGTGAGGATGACCCGCCGTCATGCCGGGCGAGAAAACGATTCACTCCGAGGTGACCGCCAAATCCCACATTTGGCCGGCATCGCGCTTTTCCCGGTCCGTCTTCCATATCCATCACATCACCTATGAAATACCAAACCGCAATCCTGTTGCTCACCGCTCCCGTGCTTCGTGCCGGCACACCTGAATTCGTTCCCGCACCGGAACCCGCCAAATACTGGATCACTCCGACCATCGACATCCGCAGCCGCTATGAATATGCGGACCTCGACGGCTTCGATCCGTCCAACGCATGGACCTTCCGCGAAAGGGTCGGTCTGAAGACCATGTCATGGAACGGATTCAGCGCGATGATCGAAGGCGAGTTCTCCCAAGCCGCCGTGGACCACTATAACGGCGGAGCGCCCGGCGCGAACCCCTTCGATCCCACGAAATCACTCATCGCCGACCCCGAGACCAACGAGCTCAATCAGGCGTATCTCCAATACGACGGCTTCGACACCGTCGCCAGGATCGGCCGTCAGCGGATCATCTACGACAACGCCGCGTTCATCGGCAATGTGGGCTGGCGGGAAAACGAACAGACCTTTGACGCGATCTCGTTGTCTAACAAATCCATCCCCGGCCTGACCCTCAACTACGCCTACATCGACCAGGTGAACCGGATCTTCGGCTCCGACGCGAATGCGCCGCTTGTGCCCGGATTCACCAACGTCGGGGACATCGCCGCCAGCGTCAACCTGTTCAACGCCTCTTACACGGGCTTTGAAGGGCTCACCCTCGGTGCCTACGCCTACATCATGAATTTCGAGAATGTGGGGGCCTGGGACAACAACACCTTCGGACTCAGCGCCAAGAAGGACGTCATGGGCGTCACCCTCTATGGCGAACTCGCCTGGCAGGACAAGGCGGGCGTGCTCGGTGACAAGGAGGCGTTCTACGGCCACTTCAACGCCACCAAAAGCTTTGGATCACAGTCCGTCACCGTCGGATTGGAACACCTTGATGCCGGATTCAAGACACCGCTGGCCACGGTCCACGTGTTCAACGGCTTCGCGGACGTCACCGACGCGGGCCGCATCTCCGGCGCGCACAACGGCCTCACCGACCTCTACCTCACGCACACCATGCCCATCTTCTGGGGCATGAAGTGGATGAATGCCCTCCACGCAATGGGCGACAACGAGATTTCCGCCGGATACGGCTGGGAGTATGACTCCGTGCTGACCAAGAAGTTCGACGAACATTTCACCGCGCTCGCCAAGTTCGCCTGGTTCAACTCCGAGGGCGACACCTACATCGGACCCCGGAACACCACCTCCCTTCCAGACGCCACCCGGGTTTCGGTGGAACTGGACTACATGTTCTGAAATTTCCTGGAAATGTTGCTTGTTGCCAAGGTCCTCCGCCATCACCGGCGGAGGATCTTCTTTTCGTCTAAATCACGGTCCACCGCCAAATTTCCGAGGTTGGCATCAGTCGAGCTACCCGGGACATGAGCGCACCTCATCCGGACAATGAAACGCCATACGCCAAATGACTGCTTTCCCGAAATCGTTGGCACCATACGCGCTGAGTGACAATGAACCTCACCACCACCATGTCACTCCATCATCCGCAACTTTCACGCCGCAAGTTTCTCTCCGTCACCACCAGAACCTCGGCGATCGGTTTGCTTGCATCCGGACTGCCTGCCGGATGGGCCGGAGCCCAAACGGCTTCCGACGCTCCTGAAACACCAAACCTCAACTTCGGTATCATCGCGCTAACCGATTGCTCGCCGATCATTATCGCCCATGAGAAGGGGCTTTTCAAAAAATATGGCATCACCTCCACCGTCACCAAAGGTGCGAGCTGGGCCGCCATCCGCGACTCGCTCTCCAACGGAGACATCCAGGCCACCCACATGCTCTTGGGCATGCCCATCGCCTCCACCATGGGCCTGGGCGGAGCCCCGAAGAAACCAATGATCGTGCCCTGGCTGCTGAACCGCAATGGCCAGTCGATCAGCCTCTCCAACATCTACAAGGGCAAGGTCGGTGCGGATCCGAAGGCGCTCAAGCCTTTCGTGGACGCGGCGAAAGCGGCGGGAAATCCCCTCACCTTCGCCATGACCTTTCCCCCAGGCACCCACGCGATGTGGATCCGTTACTGGCTCGCGGCCGGCGGCATCAATCCGGGTGACGTTTCCGGAGCCGGCGGCGACATTTCACTGATCACCATCCCGCCTCCGCAGATGGTGGCCAACATGCAGGCCGGAAAAATGGACGGCTTCTGCGTGGGCGAGCCTTGGAACGCGAAGACTATCAAGGACGAGATCGGCTTCACCGCCATCAACACACAGGATATATGGAAGGATCACCCGGAAAAAGTCTGCGCGTTCACCGAGGAGTTCGCAGCTAAAAACCCGAAGACCGTCAAGGCGGTGCTCAAGGCGCTGCACGAAGCCAGTGTCTGGCTGGACAACATGGAAAACCGTCCCGAACAAGCCAACATCGTCAGCGCTCCCACCTACATCAACTGCCCGCCGGAAGCGCTCCTGCCACGCCTCCAGGGCAAATACGACATGGGTGACGGCCGCAAGGTGCGCGATCCGAACTACATGATCTTCAGCGGGCGCAACTGCAACTATCCGCAGTTGAAATATGGCAAATGGTGGCTCACCCAGCTCCGCCGCTGGGGCTTCACCACCGGTGCGCCGGACTACGAAGGAGTCGCCAAACAAGTCATGCGCACGGATATCTATGAGGAAGCGATGAAGGAGATCGGTTACTCCCACGGTGGCGCAAGCGATGCCGTGGAGAAATTGTTCGACGGATCCTCCTTTGATCCCATGGGCGACATGGAGGCCTACGCCGCATCGTTCTCCGTCAAGACACTCAAGGGTTGATGCCAGTCCTTCCGGGAAACTGTTAGTTCACATGAAACTCCTCCACCAACTCAAGCTGGACGCCATCCTGCTGCCGCTCGTCGCCATCCTGATCTGCATCGGTGGCTGGGCGATTGTCGCGGGACATTCCAAAGTCACGACCTCGGTCGATGACTGGGGCGACAAGGTCACCAAGACCGAGCGTTTCGGTATTGCAAAAAACCTTCCCTCGCCCTCCGAAACCTGGATCGCCAGCAAGCCCTACATCGAAGCACCCTTCGCCAAACGCGGCGAACTCGACCAAGGCATCCTGCGCTTCGCGTGGTTGTCGCTGGTGCTCGTCGCCCAGGGATACGCCATTGCCATCCTCATCGGCACGCCTATCGGTTTCTTCCTCGGACTGTCAAAAAACTTCACCCGCGCCTTCGATCCGATCATCCAGATCCTCCGCCCGGTTTCCCCGCTCGCCTGGCTGCCTCTCGGCATGGTGCTATTCAGCGGACTCAAGGTCGTGGATTCCAATGGCCGCTCGGTCTTCGGCACATCGGACGCCGCCGCGCTTTTCACCATCGCCATCTGCGCGATGTGGCCCACTGTCCTCAACACCGCCGTCGGTGTCCGTGCCGTGCCGCAGGACTATCTCAACGTGGCGAAAGTGCTGAAGCTCTCGAAGTTCAAGACACTGATCAAGATCCTCATTCCCTCCGCCCTGCCATACATGTTCACCGGCTTCCGGCTGTCACTCGGCATCGCCTGGCTCGTCATCGTCGCTGTGGAAATGCTCATCGGCAAACCCGGCGTCGGTGGATTCCTCTGGCAGCAATACAACGCCAACAGTTACGCCCACATCATCCTGTCGATTCTAACCATCGGCGTCATCGGCTTCATCCTGGACCGCGCCATGAGCCTTATCGAAGGCCGCTTCCGCACCGCCTGACCCACATGCCACCCATCCTCGAACTCAGCGCCGTTGCCAAATCATTCGGTCGCGCCAATGACCGGCACCACGTGCTGCGCGATGTGGACCTCACCGTGAATGAAGGCGACTTCGTTTCCATCATAGGCTATTCGGGCTCCGGCAAGAGCACGCTCATCAACCTCATCGCCGGTCTCCTCAAGCCGGATGCCGGTCATGCGATGATGGATGGCAGCCCGATCATCGGCCCCGGCCCGGAGCGTGGCATTGTTTTCCAGAACTACTCGTTGCTGCCATGGCTCACCGTGACCGAAAACATCCGCCTCGCCGTGGACCAGTTGTTTCCCGCAATGACCGAAGCGGAGCGCAAGGACTATACCGCCGGATTCGTGGACATGGTGAAACTCACTCCCGCGGCCGGCAAGTATCCGAAGGAACTCTCCGGCGGCATGCGCCAGCGGGTATCCGTAGCCAGAACGTTGGCGGCGAATCCACGCATCCTCTTGTTAGACGAACCGCTCTCGGCACTTGACGCACTCACCCGCGCGACCCTCCAGGATGAAATCGCCGAGATCTGGCAAAAAAACCGCACGACCGTCGTCTGGATCACCAACGATCCGGACGAGGCCCTGCTGGTGGCGGACCGGGTGATCCCACTGCTGCCCGGGGCCGAAGGCGCTACCCTTGGTTCCGCAATTCCGGTTGATATTCCGCGTCCTCGTGACAGGAAAGCCGTGGCCCAGACAGCAGAGTTCAAAGACCTCAAGCTGCAACTGATCAACACCCTGCTCAAAGCGAAAAAAGACAGCGCACCCACGGTGGTCAGGAAACTGGCGGCACCGGACATTCTGCCTGAGGATCTCAGAGGAAACAGAATGCCCTCCATTTTTGGAAGCCGGACTCCACGACGCCGTTCCCAACTGGCCCGAGAGGAGATCAATGTGGAAGTCGGCTGACGCACATCAGGAATCCATCATTCTTAACAATTAAAATCATGCCCGCACCCGTCCTTGAACTTTTCAAGCTAACAAAAGCATATCCCTCGCCCAAGGGACCGGCGGTCATAGTCAAGGATTTCACTCTTAACTTCGGTGCCGGCGAGTTCATCACGCTCATCGGTCACTCCGGCTGCGGCAAATCCACAGTTCTATCCATGGTCGCGGGTCTTACCGAGATCACAGACGGAGCAATGATCCTTGGGGGTCGCGAAACCAACGAAGCCGGGCCGGACCGGGGAGTCGTTTTCCAGTCACCCTGTCTGCTGCCATGGATGACCGCCTTCGACAACGTCATGCTTGGCGTGAACCAAGTCTATTTCAACGCACCCAAAATTGAACGCCGGGATCTTGCTGAGTATTACCTATCCGTCGTCGGATTGGGCGGCGCGATGCACAAGTATCCAGGCGAGCTTTCCCAAGGCATGCGCCAGCGGGTGGGCATTGCCCGTGCGTTCGCCCTCCAACCGAAGATGCTCCTGCTTGACGAGCCATTCGGCATGCTGGACTCACTGACGAAAATGGAGCTGCAGGAGGTTCTGTTGGAACTCTGGCGCCGCAACAAACTGACCACCCTCATGGTCACCCATGATGTGGACGAGGCGATCTTTCTTTCGGACCGAGTGGTCATGATGACGGACGGTCCCGAAGCGGAAGTCGGAGATATTCTGGACATTCCTTTCGAACGCCCGAGAAACCGCGCGGCCATCCTCGTCGACCCCCGCTATCAGGTTCTTCGCGATCACCTTCTCACGTTTCTTAACGAACGTTCGCACATCCGCCCCAGTCGAATCGCCCCGCCTCGATTTGCGGAGAGGGTGGTTTTGAGCGAAGGACTGCCCACCGCTGCCGCCGTGGCGGATCGTTAGACAGACGACAAGTCCCGGAGCGAATCAATCCCACTCACCCAGCCAGCACCATCCCATGATTCCACCTCATGCCAGGCATGGCGGGCTTTGCTGGTTCAATCGCGGCACCCAACGACTCTGGCATGGCCCATGCAACACATGGAATTATCCGTGAATGCAATTTGCCCGCAAATTCCTGAAACCGCCCCGTTCAATCCAGCCCAGCGGCAATGGATCAACGGCTACCTCGCCGGTCTGTTCAGCGGACGCGCCCAGTCCACGCCGGCCCCATCGCAGCCGTCCCTCGGTCCTCTGTGGTTTCTCTGGGGATCACAAACCGGTGGCGCGGAAAGTCTCGCGAAAAAGTTCGCCAAGGACGCTGCGGCGCGCGGATTCGATGCCGAAGCGCTGGGTCTCGATGCGGCGACTCCAGACGATCTCGCGTCGCAAGCCCGCGCCTGCATCGTCACCAGTACTTACGGCGACGGTGACATGCCGGACAACGCCCAGTCGTTCTGGGACGCGCTCGCTGCGGATGGCGCGCCGCTTCTGGAAAACCTCTCGTATTCGGTCCTCGCCCTGGGCGACCGGAACTACACGCAGTTCTGCAAGGCTGGAGTGCTTTTCGACGAACGCCTCGCCTCGCTTGGTGCGAAACGCATCCAGCCGCGGGTCGAGTGCGACGTCGATGAGGAAATCCTCGGCCTCGACTGGTTCGCCGGGCTGATGGCGGCCTTGGCGCCGGATTCAAACAGCAACACAGCCACCACCCACGGTAAAACCAAAGCGGTTGCCGGTTACAGCAAAACCAATCCCTTCCCTGCCATTCTCAAGACCAACCGTCTTCTAACAGGCAAGGACTCCGCCAAGGAGACACGCCACTTCGAAATCGTCCTCGATGGCAGCGGACTCGAATACGAGGTCGGCGACGCCCTCGGAGTGATGCCCTCGAACTGCCCGGACTTTGTTGGCGAGATTCTAACATCCGCAGGCTTGACCGGCGACGAAACCGTCACAGTCAAGGACGGAACCAGTCTGACTGCCCGCGAGGCACTCATCACCCGCCTTGATCTCACGCCCTTCACCACCGCTCTACCGGCACAAGGAATCGCCGCCCAGGATCTCGTCTCGACCCTGCGTTCGCTTCAGCACCGGCTGTATTCGATCTCTTCCAGCCCCAAGGCTCATCCCGGCGAGGTTCACCTAACCGTAGGAATCGTGCGTTACGAAATCGACGGACGCCCCCGCAAAGGCGTTTGCTCCACCTTCCTGGCCGAGCGTTCCAATGGCTCCGTCCCGGTCTTCGTCCACAAGTCTCCTGGATTCCGCCTGCCGTCCGACACCACCCGCCCGGTCATCATGATCGGCCCCGGTACCGGCATCGCTCCGTTCAGGGCCTTTCTTGAAGAACGCAGGATCACGGCGCCTGAAAGCAGGAACTGGCTCTTCTTCGGCGATCAGCACGTGGCAACCGACTTCCTCTATCAGGAAGAACTCGTGGCAATGTTCAACGATGGGATACTCACCCGTCTGGATACTGCGTTTTCCCGCGATCAGGAGCCCAAGATCTACGTCCAGGACCGGATGCTCGAACATGCTGCGGAACTATGGAATTGGATCAAGGAAGGGGCCTCCATCCACGTCTGCGGCGACGCCAAACGCATGGCCAAGGACGTGGACGCCGCGCTGCTCCGAATCGTCCGCGAACAAGGAGATCTAACGGAACAAGCCGCCCAAGCCTTCGTCAGCCAGCTCAAATCCGAAAAGAGATACCAACGCGATGTCTATTGAAACCCAGGCCCTCAAACCGCTGCTGGAAAAGGCAAGCTTCAGCGAGGAACAACAACATTACCTCGACGGTTTTTTCGCGGGTGTCCGCGAACGGGCTTTCGTCTTTGCCGATCTTTTTCCGGAGGGTATTCCAGGTGCCACCGCAACCGCGGTGGAGGAAGCCGCCG
>CANBTO010000212.1 GCA_947372405.1 Verrucomicrobiaceae bacterium | reverse complement strand
CATGGCCTTCGCCGGGACCAGCCCGGTGACAATCAAATGCCGCCAAAAACGACAGCAACCAAAACGATCTTGGCAAAATGGACCGGATATCCATAGTCGATGGGTTGGATCGTTCCGCAACCATCGGAGTCCTCAGCAAGCCGGATTGGAGGATTCTTTCTTCCTGTCCGTTTCTGGAAGCACCCGCCGAAGGCGAATTTCCTGCGACCACAACACAAAACCCGACAACCAGCATGAAAAAACAAACCAAGACATCACTCGCCGCAACCGGAGCCGGATTGCTGCTTCTTGCATCGGCGGGAAACATCAACGCGCAAACCGCTCCGTCCAACTCCGGCTCTGCGGTTTCCGGCCCGAGCTTCGTGGCGGCGGCAATTCCCAATGGCAGCATCACCACGAGCAAACTCGTGGATGGATGCGTCACGATGTCAAAGCTGGATTCCCGCATCGGAGTCTGGTTGGCGAATGGTTCGAATGTCTTCTGGAATGGCAGGGTGGGAATCGGCACGTCCACACCTACGAACAAGCTGACAGTGCAATGCAACCGCTACGGCATCGAACACACCAATGGCACACGCCGCGTGAGCACCTACCTTGACCCTTCTGGCGGATGGTTCGGAACCATCAGCAATGACCCGCTGCATTTTTTCACGAACAATGGAGCCCAGCAGCTCACTGTTGCGACAAGCGGCAATGTCGGCATCGGGACAATCAAACCAAGCACCAAGCTGGATGTCGCCGGAACGGTCTCCGCCACCGGACTGCGCGCGCCCGGAGCCGGAATCAACACGGGGACTTTCGCCTTCGTTCACAGCGCCACGGCCGGAAGCATCTCCGGTGCCGCCAAGCACATCACCACCATCGACAATCCCCTCTGCAATGGCGATCCCAATGCCATCCTGATCGTCACGCACAATTGGACGAAGGACACTTCGGTCAATCACAATCACCCGCAGACCGTCGGGGTCTATTTCATTAACGGCAAATGGACGATCTTCAATGAAGACAATACGACCGCGATGGAGTCCGGCGATGCCTTCAATGTCATGGTCATCAAGCCATAAGCGTGAAACGGAATCGCTCCGCCGCAATCCTTGCAGCGGGGCGGTCCACATCCGTGAACAAAGGGCATGGGCGGGGACGGCTGCCCCCTCACGTGCGAGACTCGCGCAGGGTTGATGGCGCCGGGGGAATGAATGGGGTCAGAGTAGAATGGCGCGGGATTAAGGCTGGTTTCATGATTTGCGCTGGTGTGAGGCTTTCGAAATCAAGGTAGGGCGAACCGGCCCGGAACGGAGCGGAGCGACATGGACACGAGCGAACGCGATGTGCCCCGCAAGGGGAACGCCGGGAGGCGGGATCAAAGCCGTAGATTCCGCCTCCGGCGGCCAAGTCGGCTCCGCGAGGCCGCGTCGCCCTACCGTTCTTGGATGACGGACCGGTTTCAATTGAATCGCACGAAATCATGCTTAATCCCGTGCCATTCGGGTCAGAGTAACCGGATTCACATCCGCCCACCATTCCCTCCCCATCCCGGCATTTCCTCCGCCACGCATCCACTTTTCGCGCTGTTACCAGCGCGCCTACGCCACGTAGGCGCATTCGTAAGAATGCGGCCACTACGGCCTGGCAAGTCCGATTCGCTAACGGAGGATTTGAAGCGGCAACTCCGTGAGACGCCCGTCCCGAAAGCTCCTCCCATCACCATTGACTTGGGCTGGATGGATCAACCAGTTCATAGTTGAACTTGGGGTCTGGTTGCTCTGCCAACCTCTTCAGTTCATCCGGCGACATCTTCCCGCCATCGGGCTGATAGGCTTCCCGGACGAATCCATACTCCGTCGAAATGGTGAACTCCCCGTCATTATGCATCGCTTCTTGCGAAACCTTGAGAAGCGGCAGTTTTTTGGAATCCATCAATTGAACGATTCCCTTGAACACCAGGACCATCACGACGATTGCGATTGCGGTTTTCAGCAAATTCCCCAGCACTTTCTCATACAAGCGATCGTCGGCGGACTTCTTCCTGGCACCATGGTTCGTCGGAAGACCGACGCGTGGAGCCGGGCGTTGAGGAAAAGGAGGATTTGGATGGGTTGGCATGTTGATCGGAACAGAAAAACCCGATCACCTTCTATATGACTGACCATTGCGGATCTGTGCATCGTTTGCGGATTGCTCCGCGTATGATGCTGAATGCAAGGGATCCGTCTTGGAGTGATGTGTATGGGATCAGGTCCCTCGGGTTCACATCCACCCAGCATTCCCTCAGCTTCCCCGCACCACTCTTCCGCATCGGCGGACACGTTCCGCCGCTACTCGTTTTCAGAAGAACCACATGATCGCTTTCACGATGGCGGCGATCACGCCAACGAGGCTCATCAGGACTGCCAGCATGCTGAGCATGCCGCCCCGAGTGTCCGGAGAAAGCGCGAGCACCAGCCCGAATAACCCGAAGAGGAGAGCGCCAGCCGCCAGAAGAAGGCCGGAAATCGCTCCAACCTTGAAACTGAGGATTGCCAGGATGATCGCGAGAATGGACGCGATGCTGAAGGATGCTTTTGAGGTGGCCATCGGAAACACTACGCATGGGTTTACCGCGAATCAAGTTCCCTTCCATCATTCCACTTCAACAGGATCGGTCACGCCCGCATGCTTGGGTCTCTCGCGTTCACCTCGCCCATCATCTCGTTCCCCTTCGAGGCGTTGCTTCCGCAACACAGTCGTATCTGCGGACACCCGTCTTCGCCACTCCTTGTATTGAAGACCTCGCTGCCGTTTTCACAAAGGAGGGCCCATGCATGATCCCCCGTGCGGATGCTTGGCCCATGAAGTGCGCGAGGGTCTTTTCATCGTCGCTCCATCGACGTCGGCGGACATGTTCCGCCGCTCCTTGTAATGAACGGCTCAGGTTTTTCAATTCTTGATCACCGTCACATTGACCGGTCCGGATCGGTTGCCGGCGAGGTCGGTGGCGTAGATTTTTATCGTGTTCAATCCCTGCGACAAGGTGAGAGGAATGCTCCATGAGGCTCCTCCAGTTGCATTCCGGGTGATGATGGAGTTGAACTGGTAGGTTACGTATGCGGTGTTGCAAGCGTCGTTTGCGGTTCCCTGCAGGACAAACTTGAATTTCGTGGTCGTGAACATGTTCCCGCCATTGACGACCAGAACCGGCGCTGTTTTGTCCAACTTCGCGACAGGCGTGTCGACGGTGATCGGACGGCCCGCGCCTGTGGCACCGCCCAGGACCTTGTTGCTCGCGATGGAAGGTCCGTCGGCCAAGGTCAATGGGTTGATGGACTCGATGGAGTTCCCGGTGGTCGCATAGTGAAGCAGGCGGGAGTTCGGATTGTAGATCAGATGCCGGTAGCCGCCGGTCACGGCACCCTTGATGCTGTTGCCAGGAATCGTCGGCCCGGCCTTGAAGGTCTTGAGGTTGAACGAGTGGATCGAGTTGTCGGTCGCCGCGTAATACATGACGTTGTTCACATAATCGATGGTCGTGTGGCGGTATCCGCCGATAATCCCGCCATAAAAGTTGCTGGAAGCTATGACCCCCACCTCCTGTTTGGTGATGAGGCTGATGATTTGCACCGTGTTGTCCGTGATGGACACATATAGAAGATTGCGGGCCGGATCGATGCTGAAATGGCGTTCGCCTCCCGGGTTCGCGCCGTTGAACACCCCGCTGGAAATGGTCGGGCCGCGGGTTAGGTCAGTGAGCCGGATCGAGTCAAGAGAGCCATCGGTATTGGAATACCAGAGCAGATGGTCGTTGGGATCGATCTGGATGTTTCGCGCCGCTCCGGTGGCCGCCCCCCTGAACAAATTGCTGGCGATCGAAGGTCCTGCCGCGCCAGTTCCGGGCCTGGCGCTTTTTACGTCGCTTGTGGCGGCGGCGTAGTAGATCAAGTTCTGGGCGATGAGTCCGGTGCTTGATGCCAACAGGATGAAGGCCGAAACCATGCATCCCAGACGTGATGAAAACCTGCGGAAATTTTTCGCATTCATCCCTGCACACTATGAGTTTGGCAGGATGCGTCAAGAAATAGATTGACAGAAATAGATTGTCATGCGCTCACTTGGGCGATCAAGCTAGGGAGGATTGGTTTCCGACAAAGAGAGAATGAACCGCAACCGCAGCGCAGCGGAGATGGACGAACTGGAATATCCGAATTTGAGTCAAATGAACTCAGATGGACGCGGATTTGGAAGCAACCGTAGAGTTTTCGACCGTGTTCCGGACACATTTTCCCCCTTGCCCAATTATTTTGATCTCAGCTCTCTTTCATCTGCGTGAATCTGCGGTTAAATATTCCCTAGCTTGGTTGCCCTGATGCGCTCACTTGGCCTCAGCCTTGGCGCCTGAAAAACGTGCGACGACCTTGTCTTTTTGCATGAGCTCCAACACCCCATCGACGATCCGCCATTGACTGACATCTCCGAGAGCTTTGATAAATGCCTGTTCCGACTTCATCGCTTCCGGCGGACCTCCCATGCGCGTCGATGCCAGGCGGTCGAATTTCAGCTTGTCACCATCACGTTCATAACCACCGAAAAACCGGTTCACTCCGGCGAATCCGGTCACCCGTTTTTTCTCAGCATCGAATTTCAGCGACTGCGCTTCACGCTTCCCGGCGGCGGCGACCGCTTTCCCGTTGAGTTCGGTGAGGGTCCACTCGCTGTCTTCGGGAGCAGGTTTTTTCATGGCGGTGTCCGTTTCCTTGACGCTGGAGACCAGCAGCTTGGCACCCTCGGGCTCGGCGGATGTTTTCCCGGCAAGCAGCGTTAGCAAACCGGTCACACACCAGCATGCGGCGAGAGTGAAGTGGATGCGGGATTTTCCGTGGGCTTTGTTCATGATTCACAATACATGCACACAACCAGCATTACCGACCAAGCCGAATGTTCCGGCAGTTTCGTTCTCCAAGCCCACATCAACGGGCAATCGGATGCATTGGCGTTTCCACCCGGATTCCGAAATGACTGCCGCTGTCATGATGGCGCGGAGAGTCTGTTACCATATACAGAACCTCTCCAACCGTTTCAACGCATCCGGTCAGGCGATCGTTCGATCAACTTATCGGCCTCCCCGTGCCACTGATGGCGGATGTCACGCATGATCAGGGCGTGGTCGAAGGTGATGCTTCCGGCCGGAAATACCGACTCGTCGGCGAAGAACGAAGACTCGACGTGCTCGACCGCGAGCGGACGCACCTGCCATGCGTCGGTCTGAAGCCGGATGCCATCGAGACGGCAACCCTCGCGGGTGACGGAGTAGCCGACGCAGCCGCCCTCGAAGAAGGAAGATGAATCTGACAGCGACTCGAAGCAGGAAGACTCAGGCAAGACATCGCTCTCACGAGCACGCAGCTCGACAGCCATGCGTCCGTCGCGCGCATGGATGGCCATGGAAATCCGGGAGCCGTCGTCAGTGACGGTGAAATCCGCCAACTGATGTTCCCCTGGAAAGATGCGACCGCCCGCGAAATGGTTGAGCCAGGAGTCGGTGTCGCGGCGCGGGATGAACACCCCCTCGCGCTCCTCACCCGAAGGCTCGTTCCAAACAACGGCGATGCGATGGGCGGCGTTCTCGCTGGCCAAGCCGCAGCACTGCGGAAGCCAGCCCGGACGGATCTGCTCCAATCGGATCAGACAGATGCCGACGATCGCGTGGCCACGGTGCAGCTTGGGGCGGAACGGCGAAGGCAAAAAACGTCCCATCACCTCCGCGTCCACCCGGAAGTTGACGAGCAACCTGCGACGAATGAGACCGTGGATGACTGGGAGACGCATGGTGGAGTGGCTAATGTCTCAAGCCAGTGGTTTTGAGCAGGGCTACTCGGAGATGGAGGAAGAAGAGAACCTCCGCCAAAGGAAGGCAAAGAAACGAAACGCTAGCCAGAATACGATGCCAGCACCAAAGATGAGCGCCGGATTGAAGACGTATCCAAGTGGGTTCGGGTAGTCGATAAACTGACCACTGCTCTGCGACCGGTCCCATGCGACGGTGAACACCGGAAAACCTGTGCCGTGGAACGTGGCAGGCGAACCCCAAGGAATGAGCGAAGCTCCGATGCCGAGAAATGTGGATACACCGAACCAAACCACAAGCCATGACCGACGCGATGGACGTGCGGAGATGTCTGGCGAGCAGTTCAATCCATTCATGGAAAACATCAGGAACCGCGAGAGCCACCGCTCCACGCCTGTTGGCGAGAGTTTCGTGGCGAATACCGGGCACGGTTGAGTCGTAGAGCGGGAGACAGCGTTTCGCGAGGAATTTTCCCATGGCAAACCCTCACCACGGACCCGGTCAGCGACGGGGCATTGGAAGCGATCCCATGGAATGCAGCCTGGGACAGACAGTTCCAGCCACGATCAGGGAACGGCACTTTCCCTTTTTGCGGTTTTGATTGCCAGCGGGGCATCCTCCCGTGACTGTATCCGCGTCCGAATCCGGACCATTTCCGCATGAAAGTGATCGCCGTAGCCAACCAGAAGGGGGGCGTGGGTAAAACCACCACCGCCCTGAACCTCTCCGCCGCCCTCGCGCTCCGCGGCCAGCGGGTGCTGCTGGTGGATCTCGATCCACAGGCGAACTGCACCAGTGGCCTCGGCATCGAGCCTCCGGAGAATGGCAGTATGTATCCCGTGCTGATGGATGAGGCCACCGTTTACGACAAGATCCTGCCCACCGGCCGCGAGAACCTCTCGCTCGTCCCATCGGAAATGGACCTCGCCGGCGTAGAAATCGAGCTCGCCCGCAGCGACGACCACCTCACCCGCCTCCGCCGCATCCTCCAGGGACTGAAACCCAACGACCTTTTCGAATTCTGCATCCTCGACACTCCGCCCTCGCTCGGTGTGTTGATGACCTCCGCGCTGGCTGCGGCCGACGAGATCCTCATCCCGCTCCAGTGCGAGTGGTTCGGTCTCGAAGGCTTGGCGAAGATCGTCCACGTCATCGACCAGATCCGCGGCTCGGACGCGAATCCGGACATCCGCCTCGAAGGCATCGTGATGACGATGTACGACGGCCGGACGCTGCTCTCCCGGCAGGTGGTGGACGAGGTTTCCAAGTATTTCCCGGATCAGATGTATCACACGATGATCCCGCGCACGATCCGCATCGGCGAGGCACCCAGCCACGGCAAGAGCATCTTCGAGCATGATCCCGCCGGCCTCGGCGCGCAGGCCTACGGCTCGCTCGGCGACGAGTTTCTCACCCGCCACGCCGCCGTCGGTCCGCTGCTCGCGGGCGGCACCGCCAATCTCTAACCGCAGGAAGCCCGTGAAACCCGAGGATCCCACCGGCGCTCCGCACCACCCGGCCTCCTCGATGCCGGACTGGGTGCCGGATGGCTCGGAAAACGATCCGCGTTTCGCCTGCCGCGTCATGCCCGGCGTGGCCACCGGCTCGGCGGATACCCTCCGCTCCCCTGCGAAACGCCGCAAGCTCACGCTCGACGATTACGAACACGGCGTTCTCACCTCCGATATCGGCATTCTATCCAGAGCGATCACCTTGGTGGAGAGCAACCACCCGGAACATGAGGCGCTTGCCCAGGAATTGTTAGCACGCGTGCTGCCGAAAACCGGAAACTCGATCCGCGTGGGAATCACCGGAGTGCCCGGAGCAGGCAAGAGCACCCTCATCGAATCCCTCGGTTGCCAGCTCTGCGAACAAGGCCACCGCGTGGCGGTGCTCGCCGTGGATCCGAGCAGCAGCGTCACCGGCGGCAGCATTCTGGGCGACAAAACGCGCATGCAGAACCTCGTCCGCCAGCGCAACGCCTACATCCGCCCCTCCCCTTCCGCCGGCTCGCTCGGCGGCGTCGGCCGCAAGAGCCGCGAGACCATGCTGCTCTGCGAGGCCGCAGGATTCGACGTCATCCTCGTGGAAACCGTCGGCGTCGGCCAGAACGAGATCACCGTGCGCTCGATGGTGGATTTTTTCATGCTCATCATGATCTCCGGAGCTGGTGACGAACTCCAGGGCATGAAAAAAGGCGTCATCGAAATCGCCGATCTGTTAGCCGTGAACAAGGCGGACGGGGACAACGCTACACGCGCCAAGCTC
>CANBTO010000211.1 GCA_947372405.1 Verrucomicrobiaceae bacterium | reverse complement strand
TGTGCACCAGCGCGCCGAGGCGGAACGAGGCTGTTAGTTTTTCCCTCAAGGTGGCGGGAAGGTTCGTCATCGCGTTGATGGACGTGACCTTTTTCTTCCAAACCCACTCAAGGATCTGCGCGGCGCGGAACGACGGTTCGCCCTGTTCCTTCAACCAGTCGGCGAGGGATTCGGGAGTCAGTCCGGTGAGGGCGGAGTGCATGGTTACTTGATTCGTTCGCGCCAGTAGTCCGGCTTTCTCGAGTGATGGGCGACCGCGTAGATGACAACCAAATCCCCGCCCGTCGAATGTTGATAGAATAAATGGAACGGGAAGCGCTTCAGTCGGAACAAATGGACGGATGGGCCGACGAGTTGGTGACGCAACGGATCAGCAGTGATGGTATCGAGAGCCTCCTGGACTGCATTGACGAATTCAGAACCGAGCCCGAAACGTTTTTCGGAGTAGTGCGCGGCATCGAGGTATTCTTCCAAGGCCTCCGTTTCGAAAACGGCTTTCATGGTGCCTTTCGCAAGGAATCCAGCACGATACGATGCGCATCTTCTGCGGAAATCAGGGTGGATTTTCCATTGCGGACGTTTTCCATGCGCTCAGCCACGAGTTCCATCTGATCGGTAAGGAAGCTGTTGGATGGCGGCGTTCCTTCAAGAATCGCCTCAATCAGTTCGGTTCTGTCTTCGGAAGGAAGAAGAAGCGCCTTTTCGACAAGTTGTGCCACTGTGGTGGTCATGCGGTTAAAATAGCTGTTGAAGCTCTGGAACGCAAGCCGCCGTCACTCCAGCGCTGATCTCAGGTCCGCCGCCGCGCTTTTTGCGCTGGTGGGTGGATCGGGGACGAAGGTGAAGTCGTCGTCCATGCCGGAGGAGGTCAGTGTTTCGGCATCGTTTTGTTGAAGGATGAGGGGAGCGGGTTCCTGATGGCGGGCGCTGATCTCGCTGGCGCGGGCGAGGGCGGCGAGAGCTGCGGGTGGCGTGGCGGGCGGCAGCACGCCGGTGCCCGTGTTTTGAAGGACGCGAGGCACGCTGTCCACGGGTTCGAGGTTGGTGATGGTGGCGGCTTCCGGGGCGGCCTTGAGTTCCTCAAACTTGCGGGCGGTGGTTAGAACGCGGGTCTCGAAGGAGCCGATAGCGCTGTTGTAGTTTTCCACGGCATTACCGAGCGAGCGGCCGAGTTTGGCGAAGTGCTCGGCGAGCTTGCCCAGGCGCTCGTGCAGCGTGCGGCCTAACAATGAAATCTCACGGGCGTTTTCCGCGATGGATTCCTGCCGCCAGCCATAGGAAACGGCGCGCAGCAGGGCGATGAGCGTGGTAGGCGTGGCGAGGATGACTCCTTGATCGACGCCGCGTTCGATCAGGCCGGGATCGCTTTGAAGCGCGGCGGAGAAGAACGACTCGCTGGGCAGGAAGAGCACGGTGAACTCAGGCGTTTGTGCGAACTGCGCGGTGTAGTTTTTCGAGGAGAGCTGCTGGATGTGCGTGCGCACCTGGCGGGCGTGGCGTTGCAGGGCCTCGTCGCGCTGCGTGTCATCGGTGGCTTCGAGCGCGTCGAGGTAGCCGTCCATCGGCGTCTTGGAATCGACGACGATGATTTTCCCGCCGGGGAGTCGGACGATGAGATCGGGGCGGAGTTTTTTCCCTTCGTCGGTGGTGGTGCTGTGTTGTGTCTCGAAATCGCAGTGTTCCTGCATGCCGGCGAGCTCGACCACGCGGCGGAGCTGCATTTCACCCCACTGGCCGCGGCCGGTCGGCTGGCGCAGGGCTTTGACGAGCGACGCGGTCTCGCGTTGTAAGCCAAGCTGGCCTTCGCCGAGGGCGCGCACCTGTTCCTTGAGCTCGGAGTAGGCTCCTTCGCGGAGTTTCTCGATCTCGCCGATGCGGAGTTCGAACTTCCCGAGCGAGTCGGCGACGGGCTTGACGAGGTTTTCGATGGCGACCTTGCGTTTTTCGATCTCGCCCTTGGCTTCCTCGGTGTGGGTGGAGAGCGAGGATTTCGCGAGCTGGAGGAATTGTTCGGACGAGGCGCGCAGCGCATCGGCGGAGAGGGCCTTGAAGGTGTCCGAGAGTTTGGCTTCGGCGCGTTCGAGCAGGGCCTGCTTTTCGGCGGCTGCCTTGAGTTCGGAGTCGAGGCGGGAGCGGATTTCAGTGAGTTGGTTGCGGAAGGTCTGGGCGTCCTGTTCGTTGCGCTCGGACTCGGCGCTCATGTGGGCGAGGCGGGCCTCGATTTCAGCAGATCGGCGTTCTTCGGCTTTCAGGCGCTCGGCTGCTGCGGAAATTTTTCCGGATGCGGACAGGCGCGTGAAAAGCCAGCCGACGAACAATCCGGCGAGTGCGCTGAGGATCTGCGGCAGGTAGGGTGCGAGTTCGGAAGGGATTTTCATGTGGGATTTCTCTTGCGGCTGGCGGAAAGCTCGGTTTCGTAATGCGCGTCGCCGGTTGGTCCGTTTTAGAGGAGAGCCGGTCGATACGCAAACCAAACTCCCTCAAACACCATGGCCCATACCCTTCCCGAACTCGGCTACGCCTACAACGCTCTCGAACCCCACATCGACGCCCGCACGATGGAGATTCACCATTCGAAGCACCATCAGGCCTACATCTCCAACCTCAATAACGCGCTGGCCGGGAAACCGGAACTCGAGGCCAAGTCGCTCTGCGAAATCGTCGGCGATCTGGCATCGATCCCGGAGGACATCCGCACCGCCGTCCGTAACAACGGTGGTGGCCACGCAAACCACTCGTTTTTCTGGAAAGTCATCGCTCCCGGTGGTGCCAAGGCTCCTTCCGGCGATCTCGCCGCCGCCATCGACAAAGCCTTCGGTTCGTTCGACGCCTTCAAGGAAGCCTTCGCCAAGGCCGGTGCCACCCGTTTCGGCTCAGGCTGGGCTTGGCTCGTGAAAAAAGTGGACGGCACGCTCGCCGTCTGCTCCACCGCCAATCAGGACTGTCCCTGCATGGGGGCCGCCATCGCAGGATGCGACGGCAAACCGATCCTCGGTCTCGACGTCTGGGAACACGCCTATTACCTCAACTACCAGAACCGCCGCCCGGACTACATCGCCGCGTTCTGGAATGTGGTGAACTGGGACGTTGTCTCTGAATACTTCGCCAAATGAGATGCTCGGCATCTTAACGATTCCAAATCCAACAGCCGCCGGGTAAAACCCTGCGGCTGTTCCGTTTCACGGCTTTTGAGGCTGGAATCCAGCAAGGCTCACGCGGGTGGGCGCATGCGAATCGCAACGAACAACCAGTGCCGCCGGGGGGACTCGAACCCCCACGAGGGTTGCCCCTCAACGGATTTTAAGTCCGTGGCGTCTACCATTCCGCCACGACGGCTGCCGACGGCGCGATACGCGGCCGGGCGCGGAGTAAGAAGGAATCCCTGCCACGCGTCCAGTCCGGCTTTTGCCATTCCTGATGCTTCCCGAAAGTTGGATTGGCTTCCAAATCCAGGCGTTTTTAAAAATAAAACGCCTGATCATCAGTAATATCCGGATTGGTGAAAATTTTTCTCAGATTTATTTGAACGAAATGTAAAAATTCTTGTCATCCTACGTGATTGCGTATATTTCTTGCGTAGTCCCATGCAACACACCCCCACATCTGCCCGGTTCCACAGGTTTGTTCATTTTACCGTCAGCCACGGTTTTCCCTGCGTGATGCGATACACGCGGCTGACTTTTGTCAGCGGTCCGAAAAAGCTTCTCACATCCAGAATCAGTGGCAAGTGCGCCGCTTGTATGATGATGATGTGCTCCCCGGCCTTGCTTTTCTGCGCTTTGCTCACCATCCCGGCGATGCTTTTCCAATCGCCCCAGCAGCATGCATACTTCTACTTCGCACAGACTCTGGACCATGACCCGGCCCGTTGGATTGTTCTGACCATGTCCGCGATCTGTGTGATTATGTCTCTCGCCGTGCCGGCCACAATGCCCGGGCCGCGTGATCCCTACTATTGATTTTCCGCCGGGAAACCTGTTGCGGCGCCCTGGGTTTTCAGGGTGCCGTTTCTTTTTGGGGTGTTTCGTGTCCTCCTTTTCGTTTCCGGTAGATCAGTCGGGCGCCCTGGCGAATGTTCCTTGTCGATGGTTTTTCTTGAAACCGGGTTCGCATGCGGGCATATCCGCTTCCGCACCGCGCAGCCCGAAGGAGAGGTGGTCGAGTGGTTTATGGCTCCAGTCTTGAAAACTGGCTTAGGGAAACCTAACGTGGGTTCGAATCCCACCCTCTCCGCCATGACCCCGCTTCCGTTCGCGCGGGTGGGGTAACGGCGATTCCGCGGTTGATATCGAAGTTGATGGGCTGTGCGTTGATTGGATGGATTTTGAGTTTGTTCACTGCGGTCCTCATCGCTTGTGTTTTGATGGCGAAGGCAATGTCACAGGTTTGCTTCGTTCCCGGCGTTACAGGTGACGTATCTTATGGAAGATTCATGGAAGAGCTGGCGTTTCATGGAGTGCCATGGAACTCAATGACACCCAAAACAGCCGCAGGAAATTCATCAAGCAGGTCGCTTTGATCTCCGGGATGCCGGCCATCATTCCGGCTTCCGTGTTGGGCCGGAATGGCAACGTCGCGCCCAGCAACCAGATCGTGCTCGGTGCGGTAGGCATCGGCCCGCGTGGGCGGGAGGTGCTGAAGGAGTTTCTGAGCCAGCAGGACGTGCGTTTCGTCGCCGTGGCGGACGTGCAGCAAACGCGACGTGAGATTGTTAGGAAAACCGTCAACCGCCAGTATGCCAATGAGGACTGCAAGGCCCACCGTGACATGCAGGAAATCTTCGGCCGCGAGGACATTGATGCGGTGCTGATCGCCACGGGCGACCGCTGGCACGCCCCGGCCTCGATGATCGCCGCCCGCGCCGGGAAGGATGTTTATTCGGAAAAGCCCTGCACCATGACCATCGGCGAGTGCAAGGAGCTCGATGACACCTTCCTCAAGCACCAGCGGATTTTCCAGGCAGGCACCCAGCGGCGCGATGTGGACAATTTCCGCGTCGCGGTGGAACTCGCCCGCGCCGGCCGTCTGGGCAAGCTGGCCACCGTGCATGCCGGAATCATCAAACCCGAGCTCGACATGCCCAACCTGCCGGGCGAGCCGGATCCGGATCCGGAGGAGGTGGACTGGGACCGTTGGCTCGGCCCCTGTGCCATGAGGCCTTATAACAAACGTTACGTCGAAGGCCGCTGGCGCGGCCAGGAAGGACTCGCGGCCGGTTACAAAATCCTTGAGTGGGGATCACATACCGTGGATCTCTGCCAGTGGGCTGCCGGAGCGGATGGGACGACGCCGATCGAGTTCGAGCCGGACGGAGGAACCATCCGTGCCATCTATGCCAACGGCATCAAGCTGGTCATGCGTTTGGCCGGTTTCAAAGGCGAGGGTGATTGGCTGGGACTGGGAACATGCCCGGTGCGCTTCGAAGGCGACGCCGGATGGGTGGAGGCGGGTGACAGCGGCAAGATCTTATCCAGCAATCCCGCGTGGCTTTCGGATCAGAAGGTTGACGGGATGCCCGGAACAAACCCGGTCAAACACGTCCGCAATTTCCTCGATTGTGTGAAATCCCGCCAGAAGACCACCTGCAATTCCACCGTCACCCGTTACGGACACATTGCGTGCCATGCCGCTGCCATCAGTTGGAAACTGGGGCGCAAGCTGAAGTTCGATCCGGTGGCCGAGGCCTTCATCGGCGACGAGGAGGCGAACCGCATGCGCACCTACCAGCGCCGCGCGCCATGGAACGTTTGACGACGCGGAAAGCGTTATAGACGGGTTGAATCTAACACACAGGTCGGGATGCCTGTGCGGTGGCTGAATCAAGGCGCCACTTGGAAATCCAAAGAATCGGACGCACGATTCCGAGGGGGCTGATTTATCCCGGATTCCGAAGTTGTGAGATCAACTGATTGGAATTTCACCACAGATTGCTCAGATTGAAGCATTCACCAAACAGGTTTCAGACTCGTTTCCACAATCTCTTCAAAATCTGTGTATTCCGTGAATCTGTGGTTCAATTCCTGTTTTCGGGATATTCTCAATTCTCCGAGCGCTGAAAGAATGAATTCGCAGCTGGGGTATGCGGCTGACCCAATAAAATTCCGATTTAGACCACCAGGAAACCATATGACAAAAGAAGCAGACGACATTCAGGCCGTGGAGAAGCTCGGCGAATCCAGAGATGCGATCGTAAGAGAGCTGCGCAAGACGATCGTGGGCATGGAGGACGTCATTGATGAGATGATGATCGCCATTTTCGCGCGGGGG
The DNA here is from genome assembly GCA_947372405.1 of Verrucomicrobiaceae bacterium. The sequence continues at coordinate 1,829 of CANBTO010000211.1, read as the reverse complement.
CACTGCCTGTTGGTGGGGGTTCCCGGATTGGCGAAGACGCTGCTCGTCAGTTCGCTGGCCAAGACCATGTCGCTGGGCTTCAAGCGCATCCAGTTCACGCCGGACCTGATGCCTTCCGACATCACTGGCACCGAGCTCCTGCAGGAGGATCCCGTGACGCACCAGCGCAGCTTCAAGTTCCAGAAAGGCCCGGTTTTCACCAACCTGCTGCTCGCTGACGAGATCAATCGTACCCCGCCAAAGACGCAGGCGGCCCTTCTTGAGGCGATGCAGGAAAAGCGGGTTTCCTCCGGCGGCGAGGACTACAAGCTCGACGCGCCGTTCTTCGTGCTGGCCACCCAGAACCCGATCGAGCAGGAAGGCACTTATCCGTTGCCCGAGGCGCAGCTCGACCGCTTCCTCTTCAACATCATGGTCAAGTATCCGAGCCATAGCGAGGAACTCGACATCATGCGCAGCGTGACCACCGATCACGAGCCGGTGACCCATCAGGTTGTCGACGGCCCGACCATCCTTGAATTCCAGCACGTGGTGCGCCGCATCCCGGTGGCGGACGAGGTGTTCCAGTATGCGGCGGCGCTCGTTCGTGCGACACGTCCTGGCCAACCGGGCACACCGGACTTCGTCAACAAGCTCATGTCCTGGGGTGCCGGACCGCGCGCATCGCTCAATCTCATCGTTGCCGGCAAGGCAAGGGCGGCCCTGCGTGGCCGTTGCCATGTGTCGATCGAGGACATCCGGGAACTCTGCCTGCCGATCCTGCGGCACCGGATCATCCCCAATTTCGCGGCACGTTCGGAAGGCATGACCTCCGACACCCTGATCGAGAAACTGCTCGAAGCGGTTCCGGCAAACGGAAAGTAACGGTAACGGAAGCCCACCCGAGTGAACAACCGGATCTAACACATGTCCGTCCACCTGCCTGAAACGCAATATCTCGATCCCGAGGTGCTGCAGAAACTCGGCGACCTAGAGTTGGTCGCGCGTGAGGTCGTGGAGGGATTGCGGGTGGGCAGCCACCGCAGTCAGTTGCGCGGCTTCAGCACCGAATTCGCGCACCACCGCCAGTATTCGCCGGGTGATCCGATCCGTTCCATCGACTGGCGCGTGTTCGGCCGCACGGAAAAATATTTCACCAAGCTCTACGAGGCGGAGACGAATTACGACTGCCATATCCTGGTCGATTCCAGTGCATCGATGTCCTACGGTTCTGGAAAAGTTGCCAAGCTGGAATACGCGAAGTTTCTCGCCGCATCGATTGCCTACTTGGTTTTGAAACAACGGGATTCGGTTGGTCTGTCCGTCTTTGATTCCGAGGTGCGCGCCTACATGCCGCCACGGTCCTCGATGAGTGTCATCCTCGAGATCGACCGCATGCTGCGGGTGACCAAGCCGGTGCCGAAGACCACCATCGCCAAGCAGCTTCACGACATCGCGCTGCTGATGAAGCGCCGCTCGTTCGTGGTGCTGATCTCCGACCTGTTTTCGGACGTGGACGACATCATGGCGGGACTCGATCACCTCAAGTTCGACGGGCACAATGTGGTCGTCATCCAGCCGCTCGATCCCTACGAGCTGGAATTCCCCTTCAAAGGCACATGGCGTTTCGAGGGCCTTGAGGGTGAAGATCCCCTCACCACCCAAACCGACCGGATGAAGGAATCCTATCTGGCCGACCTCGGGAAATATCTCGATGACCTCAATACAAGGTGCGTGGGAAGTCACATCGACTACACCATGGTCAACACCAGGCGCCCGCTGGATGCGGTGCTAAGTGAGGTTGTCCTGAAACGCCAAAACCTCAGCGGCCCTTCGGTCGCATCCCGCTC
>CANBTO010000210.1 GCA_947372405.1 Verrucomicrobiaceae bacterium | reverse complement strand
TACGGTGCCCTGATCGGAGGCCTGATCGCGGGCACCGATGACTTCAAGGATTTCGACGCTTTTGGCTCCATCGGTCGCGGACGAGTGCTTCATCCTCGTTATCAGATTACAATCAAAAAGGAAGAGACGGGAATTTGGCCGTTCAAATCTATTGAATACATAGTGGCGAGTGTGTTGTTTGATTGCAGCATTGAGGATCTTTATGACTTCAATTATGAGGATGGCAATTTACCAAGTCACGCTGCGGCAATGCAGATCGGTTACGGCAATGGAGCTTACGGCGAGGCGAGGAACCGAGGGCGTATTTATCGTCACCGAATTGAAATCAGCCACGCTTACAGTTATCCATTCAACTAAAAGAATTTGCGTATCTTCCTGACCATCTACAAAATTATGAAAAGAACATTCATTCAAGTGATTGCTTTTGTCACCATCTTATTGATGACACCAGTCGCCCAAGCGGTTGCCGAGAAAATCGAAATCCAGGTCGAATCCGAACGAATCCAGCATCTAGAGCAGATCCTGTCCGAAGGAGGCATCGGAAAGCTGATTATCGCCACGTCCACGGAATCCATCCCCGTCCCCGCGATGAATTCAAAATACTATGCGGCACGAATTGTTCGGAAAGATGAAAGTCTATTGCCTTTGGAAACGGCAAAGAACAATTTCGGTCTGCATATCGCAAAAGAATTGGATAGCTACGCCGCCGTCCTGCTAAAGAAAACAACGTCAGAGGAGCGAGCCAAGCAGGCCTGCCTGCTGTTTGATCTTGCAGCTTGGCTTCAAGGTTCTCGCTGCCATGGAAACTACATTCTGATGACCCGTTGTGAGAATCTTGTCACTGTGCCTCTGGCCTACTTGATTTATGATCTGAACTTTCCGATGGAAAAAATTGTTTTGCTTCGGGACCGCATCATGCCAGCTAAAGAGGAGCGCGAATTTCGCCGAACGGTGCTCAACCATGATGCGGCTACGCCATTCATTGGTGAATTGAAGGGCAGCGATAAAGAGCAGGATGAACAAATGCGTTTTGCATGGGCGGTTCAGTGGAATGCCATGAATGATTGGGCAAAAGCACACGGGAAAAATGGATCCCAGATGAAGCGTTCCGACCTTCCGGAAAATTTGGCATTTTTTCTCGATGAGCAACCCAACGGGCCGCACACCACAAGTGAAATGTGGAATTACGACCGTCATGTTTCGATGTATTATGGCATGCGTAGGGCTGGTTTAAATAATCTTAGGTTCTTCGCTCGCTATCGAGAGCTTGTCGGCAGATGGCCAACAGAACCGCCCAAATGGTGGAATCCGGAGAATAGTTCTCACACTGCCACGGAAGAGGCCTTTGCAGAGGCCTGGAGGCCATTCTTAATTAACGAAAAAGGTGTTGAATTTGGTACCGCTGCACAGGTTTTTACTGAGGTAAAGGCGGGAACATATATGGATTATGAATCACAGATGACCCGATCTGCAGCGGGCGGAGCCAAGTGAGAATCCACCTTGAAAGATTCGCCAACAACAGTGGCGGACGAAACACGGAAGGCCGCCAATGAGGAGTATGTGGGGAATTATTGCTTTACTTATCGGAATCGTCCTCCTGTGGCTTCCGTTTCGCCTGCTCGGAATATCAGGAAACGCTCCCGGTGACGGTGGCCCAAACTTTGTTCCTGTTTTTCAAGCATTATGTTCTCTCTCGGGCGCTCTTGTTGCCTTGATAATTGCGTGGCAGTTGCTCAAGCGTCGATAGGACCCGGCGGAGTCCGATGCTTGAAAATCCGGCCAAGAAGACCGGATGTGATACGCGTATTCTTTCATGCCGAACTAGGATGACAGAGTCTTGGATGAAAGCCTGTGGGAGGGGAAAAATCGACAGACGCTCCTTCTCCTTCAAGGGCCAGAAGGTCGAATACCGCTTCAAGCCGGACGGCACATGGGAAACCTTCGCCATGACCAATCCACCGGACGACGGACCGAAGCCGCCGCACCCCAAGGCGGACTCCAAGCGCCCGGACAGGAAACCGCTGCCCGGGCCGGACAAGCCCGCGGACAACACCGTAATGGCGGGAATTATTGCTTTTGTCACTTTTCTGATTCTCGGCGTCATTTGGTACGTGATGAGGCGGAATAAGAGCACGGGCGCGGCATGAGTGCCGCCCAGTTTTTGAAGAATGCCGGATTCACGGGGTTTCCGGTGGCGGAATGGCCGGGAATCACGCGGCATTTGTGGAATCCGGCCGGGTGAACCGGCATCCGGAGGATTTTTTCCGACAACTTTTGCATCGCATGGGTTTTTCTTCCCTGCAAGGCTTCGTCAGCCGCAACCCCAGAGTTCTTCATGAAAATCAATCCACCCACCGCAATCCGCCGCCGCCGCTCCGGTTTCACGCTTCTTGAAATGGTCATCGTCCTCGGCATCATCGCCATGATCATGGGCGGCGCCATCTTCGCCATGCGCGGCATCAGCAGCCAGGCGAAACCCACCCAGGCCAAGTCCGACATCAATGCCTTCCTCTCGGCGCTGGCCTTTTACAAAATCAACAAGGGGCACTATCCGAGCTCTCAGGAAGGGCTGAAAGCCCTGGTGCTGGTGAAGGCGATGTCCAAGGTCAATCTGGATCCTTGGGGCAGGGAGTATGTTTACCGCTTCCCGGGCAAGATCAACAATTCCGAGCCTGAAATCATCAGCCTTGGCGATGACGGCCAAGAGGGGACCGAAGATGACATCAACAGCCAGAAACTGTAACCTGCGCACAGGGTTCACCCTGCTCGAAATCGTCATGGTGCTGGTGATCGCCTCCCTGGTGATGGGCAGTGCCGTGGGTCTGATGATCTATTCCTCGGATGAGCACGGCCTGCGCAAGGCATCGGGCGAGATCGAGATGCTCTCCAAAAGAGCCCGCACGACCGCCGTTCTCAAGCAAACGCCGTATGCCATCGAAATCCGCTATGGAATCGTGAGGATGCTGCCTCTGGCGCTGGCCGGCCGGGATGAGAAAAAGACCGCCGGCGGCCACACCATCGGTGGTGAGACCGAGCGGCCCGCGAATATCGAACAGCGGCAGTTCGCCCTGCCCGACGGCATGAACATATCGGTCCGCCGCTGGAATTCGGACAAGTGGCTGGCCACCGGCAAGGACTCCATCCACATCTGGCGCTTCGACCCGACCGGGCTTTGCGAACCGCTTTCCGTGAGACTCAACCTTAACAAGAGCTCGAATGAAGACACCTACAACCCTTTGACGGGCGCGATCCGGGACACCCAACTGGAAGTACGATGAACATTCCTCTCCATGGTGCCAGGCGCGGGTTTCTTCTCCTCGAGATGATCCTTGCGCTGGCGGTTTTTTCGATGGCGGCCACCGGCTTCATCGTGGCGTTGCACCAGATGGGAAAAACCGCTTCGCTTGCTCAGAACGAGCTGCGTATCACCCGCATCCTGGAAAGCGCGCTGGACGAGACGCTTTCGCTGCCCGTGCTCGAGGAGGGAGAAAACAGCACCGAGGTCGGCGAAACCGGAATCCAACTCACCACCTCCATCAAACTGATGGACGACCTGAAGAACCAGGACGGCCAGTTGCTTCAGGAAATGTACCACATCGAGGTGAGGGCAAGGTGGTTTGAAAACGCAATGGCGCAGGAGAGGATCGTGGGCACCTGGCGCTACGGCCGCATGTATCAACCGTGAAACCGCAAGCCACCAGACCCCGTCGTTCCGGTTTCACGCTGCTAGAGGTTGTGATTTCGCTGTTTTTGCTGACGGTCATCGTCGGCATGGTGGTCGGGATTGCCCGCACCTCCCTGATTTTGGGAAAATCGGTCGTGGAATCCCAGAACAAGGAGATGGAACACATGGCGTTTTTCGAGTTGCTCAGCCAGCGCTTCTCGTCGCTGCCGGGCAACACCCGCTTCAATCTCAAGGTCGAGGATTCCGGCTCGCATTACATCTCCGACCTCACGCTCCAGAACGTGCCGATGAGTTTCACCTGGGGCGGCCAGGAGCGCACCGCCAAGGCCGTGCAGATCTCCACCGTCAAGCGCCGCAGCGGGTATCTCGACATCGTGCTGCGGTTCTATGAAAACGAAGTCCTCGAAGGCTCCGAATCGACGTTTGGCAAGAGCGCGTTGGACAACAAGCCCTTCGCGGAGATCGTGCTGCTTCAGGACGTCGCGTTTTTCGAATGGCGCGTGTTGGACGGCCGCTCGATGGAGTGGCAGTTCGACTGGGACATCCAGGGCCGCCTGCCGCTGCAGATCGAGCTCACCATGGCGATCGGTGCCAAGGGTGAGGAAATCCGGCAGGTTTTCTGGGTGCCGCCCAAGCAGAATCCGGAGGTGATCATGCGCCAGACCATGCAGGGCGGTGGCAATGGCGGCCAGCCCGGCGGTCCAGGCGGTCCCGGAGGAAATGGCACTCCGGGCAACCCCGTGGTCATCCCACTCACGCCAGGAGGTGGCGGAAAACAATGAACCTCCCGATGAACCCGGATTCCCAAAACCATCACGGATCAAATAGGGGCGCGGCGCTGCTCGCGGTGCTGTGGCTCATCGCCATCCTCGCGATGGCCTGCATGGTCGCCTTGCGGGTGCTTTCCTTCGATATGGAGATTGCCTCCGCCAAGGTCCATGGCTCGCGCGCCCGCCAGATCGCCGAGATGGGCATCGCCGTGGGATCCAATCCCGCCGTCAAGCGCTCGGACCCGATCCTCAAGCAGATGAACGGAGAATCCGGCGAGGGCTTCGAAGTGCGGATCGCCTCGGAAGGCGGGCGCTTCAATATCAACGCCATCCTCCAGCAAGACGACAAAGCTCTGCTGCGTTCGATTTTCTCAAGCTGGGGGCTGGAACCTGACGACGCGCAGGCCGTCACAGACGCGCTCGGAGACTGGGTGGATGCGGATGACGACGTGGCCCTCAAAGGCGCGGAAAAAAAGGACTACGAAAAAATGGGGCGGATCAACCAGCCCTTCAACCGGCCGTTTTACGACATCAACGAAGTCCGCCTCGTGCGCGGCATGGATCTGGTGGAAGCCGTCCGACCGGACTGGCGGGACTGGTTCACCGTCTGGAGCGGTGGGGCGTTGGACCTCAACGAGGCACCGGCGGAGTTGATCGCCGCCGCTGCGGAATGCCGGGTGGAACAGGCGCAGATCATTCCGGAAACCGTCCGGGGCGACGACGGGCAGCGTGACACGGAGGATGACAAACCTTTTCAAAGTGCCGCCGCCGCGCTTGATCTTTTGGGAATAGACATGAATGGTCGCCCCGATCTTGCTCGGCGTTTCACGGTGAACGATGCGACCACCCGCATCGAAAGCATCGGTTATGCCGAGGGAGCCAAACGCAAAATCAACGTCATTGTCCGCAACCGCACCGGAAAACCGGCCCTCTTGGAACGTACTGAAGAAATCATCCCGTGAGCAAAACCACCGATCAAGTGCTTCTCGTGCCCGGCGAATCCGGCTGGGAAATCTGGACCAGCCAGGGCGAAGGAGGTTTCTCGCTGCAGCGCGCAACCGACCTGAAACATGCGGGCGAACTGAAAGACATCCCGGCAGGTGACATTTCGATGTTGTTTCCGGTGGTGTCCCTCACCGCCGTGCCCATGCGCGTGACCAGCGATGACGACGCGCTTTTCCCTGATCTCGCCGCGCTTCATGCCGAGCGCCTCGGGCTGCGGCCGGACCCGATGGCCGGCCAGCTCACGGACGTGTTCGTCATCGCCCGCGAGGCGGAAAACTCCGCCCTGCTTGCGGTTTTCCTGCGTTCCCCGGCGGACGACGATCTGCCTTCACGCGGGCCAAAGAGCTTTGATATCTCGGCGCGCGCGTTTCCGGTTTCCGGGGATGGTCTGGCGGTCTGGCAGGAATTCGGCCGCTGGGTTTTCGCCGCCTTTCATGACGGCAAACTGGTGTATTGCCAAGCCACAGCGGTGGATGCCAGACACCCGGACGAATCCTTTGCCCGTGAAATCCGACTTTCCCTGATCCAGCTCTCGATGCAAGGCATGGATGTGGAGCCGTCCCGCGTGTTTGTCTGGACGGAGGACACGGCGATGAATGTCTCGGCCTTGGCCTCCACTTTCAAGGCACCTGTTGAAATAGCCCCCCGACCCACGCCTGTTCTTCCAGATCCACTCAGCAAACTGCTGCCTGCGGACGTTCGCGCCGCCCGCCGCGCAGCGCTGCGCCGCCGCAATATCATACTCGGCGTGGCGGCTGTGGTCCTTCTTTATCTGGGCATCCTCGGCTGGTACGGCTTCAGCCTGTGGCGCGCGATGTCGGAAACCAAAAGTCTGGTGGAACAGGCGACCAAAGCCGCGCCAGAGGGCGAGGCCTACGCCCTGCATGTCGCCAAATGGGACGAACTGGCAAACGTCATCGATCTTCAGAACTCACCGGTGGACATCCTCAGCCGCATCGCGTCCTGCATTCCTCCAAACAGCGGTCTGCGCCTGAAAACCGCCGATATCAGCGCCAAGGAAATCAAGCTTCAGGGCGAGGCACCAGAGCTCCAGGCGGCGAATGCGTTCAGCCTGAGACTCACCAAGAACAGTGACCTCTCGAAGTTTCACTGGGAGACGCCTTCGGCCCAATCATCGACCCGTGGCTGGGAATTCCTCTACAACGGTGCGGTTCCCACCGCCCAATCCCAACCTTGACCGACAAATTTACCAAGTCTTGGCATTCTTTCATCAGCAGAATCTGAAATCCCGGAACTGAATTTCAAATTCCCCACCCTTTCTCCATGTCTCCACGCGAAAAAAAACTCCTGATCTTCTTTGGCGCCGCAGGGTTCATCATCATCAATTTCCTCGCTTTCGGATTTCTCAAGAACAAGAGCCTGGAGGTGCAGCGCCAGCGCACCGAGGCCCACAGGAAACTCGAAACCGCCGAGATGTTCATCAGCAGCCGCGAGCAAGTTGCCGACCAGATGAACTGGCTCGCCGAGCATGAACCCGAGCCCGCCGAAAGCCAGGAAGTGCAGACCGCCCTACATGATCTCTGTGTCAAGGAGGCGAAGACCGCCGGCCTGGAAATCAAAACCCAGAAACCCCTGCCCACCGAAGCCACCGAAGGACTTCATTACCACCGGGCGAAGTTCCAGTTTACCGTGGAAGGCCCCGAAGATTCGCTCTACCGCTGGTTCGACAAGCTCAACATTCCCGAGCAACTGCGCATCGCCTCCAGCATCAAGATTTCCCCGAACGCCAAGGACGATACCAAGATCGACTGCACCGTCACCTTCGAACAATACTTCGTGCCCCTGCCGCCATCCACCTGATTCACTCGAACTCCACCATTTCCATGAACTCCCTGTCCCGCATGATTCTCGTCACCCTCGCCCTCGCAGGTTGGGCTGTGGCCGATTTGCCGAAAAAAGCACCGATCACGAAATACACCGGTCTTTGGACAAACTCCCCCTTCACCTCGAAGCCGCCGCCACCAGAGAAGGGGCCGGAAGTCAACCCGCTGGAGGACTACGCCCTCAACGGAGTCTCCCCGATCAACAACGGCGGCTACCGCGTCACGCTTCTCAACAAGAAAAACCCCGAAGAACGCATCACCGTGGATTCGGACAGCGACAAGAGCGGCTTCAAGATCCTTGAGGTTATACGCAAATCCGGGGATCCGCTGGGCACCATTGTCAAGATGTCTTCCGGCGCCATGATTGGCACGGTGGCCTTCGACGATAAACTTCTCGCCATTGCCGCCCCACCTCCCGCCAAACCGGCAAATCCCCAGGGCACTCCACAGCCGGTTCCTGTTCCCGGCCAACCGCCCGTTCCTGGCCAACCGCCCCGCATGCCGCGGCCACGCGTGGTTCCGCCACCTACCGCTCAAGGTGGCCAGCCAGCCCAACCGCAGCCGCAAACGCAACCCACCCAGAACATCCACCGCGCGGACCACCGGGGTGGCCGATGACTCGCCTTTTCTCTCCAGCATTCAATCACATTCTCATGTCCTTCCATCGTTCCATTCTCCTGCTCATCCTCAGTTGGGCCAGCGCGTTCGCTCAAGAACCTGAACAACCTACGCCTGCTCCGGTAACTCCAGCGCCCTCTCCGGTACCTCCCGTGCCTATCCCCGGCCGCCGCACCGTACCCGTGCCTCCGGGAGTTCGCGTTCCCGGAAATCCAGCCGCCGGTGCTGCG
>CANBTO010000209.1 GCA_947372405.1 Verrucomicrobiaceae bacterium | reverse complement strand
CACGAACGAATCAAAGTCCGCACATCGGTCATACAGTGCGATGGCCCGCAACATGCCTGCGACCCCAATCCCGAAAACATGATCACAAAACACACTCTCGCCACCAGCGCGTCCCTGTGCCTCCTGGTCCTGCCGCTCTCCGCCGCTACGTTTGGGGAATTCACTTACGTGGATCACGGCGATTCCATCACCATTACGGAGTATCCATATTCGGAATCCGGCGCAGTGGTCATCCCCGCCACGATCAGCGGAAAGCCCGTCACCAGCATCGGGGAAAGCGCGTTTCAAAATTGCAGGAGGCTGACGAGTGTGACGATTCCCTCAAGTGTCACCAACATCGGGAAATATGCGTTCCTCAGATGCAATGCGCTGAAGAGCGTGACCGTTCCCTCCAGTGTCACCAGCATTGGGCAGGGCGCGTTTTCTGGCGAAAAGCTGACTGACATCATCGTGGATGCGCTCAACCCCAACTATTCCAGCGAGGATGGGGTTTTGTTCAACCATCGAAAGGACAGGCTCATCCAATGTCCGGTAGGAAAGACCGGCAACTACAGGATCCCCTCAAGTGCCACCAGCATCGGGCATGACGCGTTCTCCTATTGCGATCACCTTACGGGCGTTTCAATCCCCTCCAGCGTCACCAGCATCGAGCCTCATGCGTTCCATGGTTGCTTCAACCTGGCGAGCGTGACCATTCCCTCCAGTGTCGTCAGCATCGGTCATGACGCGTTCAACGGTTGCGGCCTAAAAACCGTAACAATTTCCCCCGGCGTCACCAGCATTGGATATGACGCGTTTTACTGGTGCGACGAACTGACGAGTGTGCATATCCCATCCACCGTCACCAGCATCGGGCAGGGTGCGTTTGCTTGCGAAAAACTTACGGAGATCATTGTGGATGCGCTCAATCCCAAGTATAGCAGCGAGGACGGCGTTTTGTTTAACCGGCAAAAAACAACCCTCATTCAATATCCTTGGGCAAAGAGCGGAGACTACATCATCCCTTCCGGTGTCACCCGGATTGAGGACATCGCGTTTTACTATTGCAACCGCATTACGGGCCTGACGTTTCCTTCCAGCCTCACCAGCATCGGGAAATATGCCTTCTACGATTGCAGCCTTACCAGCATCGAGCTCCCCACCAGCCTCAGGAGTATTGAGAATGGCGCCTTCTCCAATTGCTACGGCTTCAAGAGCCTGACGATTCCTTCCGGCGTCACCAGCATCGGGGATTACGCGTTTGAATGTTGCTATGGCGTCAAAAACGTGACGATCGGCCCGGACGTCACCAACATCGGGAAAAATGGGTTCGACGGTTGCATCAGCCTGACCACAGCCACGTTTTTGGGAAATGCTCCCAAGTTGGGCTTGAGTGTTTTTGAAGAAACCGCATCCGGATTTACGATCAACTACATCGCTGGCCACACAGGATTCACCTCCCCGACATGGCATGGCTATCCCTGCATGAAACTTGCCGGAACTCCCGAGATCGATGTCCAGCAACCATCGGGAAGCAGCTTGGTCGATGGCACATCCAAAAAAAGTTTCGGCACGGTGGTGGTCGGGCAAAGCGGCAAAGCGAAGACTTTCACAGTCCTCAACAAAAGCACCGCTAAACTCAACGGCCTGGTCGTTACAGTGGACGGGACCAATGCCGGGGATTTCATCATCACCCAACCCGCCAACACCTCGCTTGGACTTGCTGGGATCACGACCTTCAAAGCAACCTTCAAGCCAACGGCAAGCGGCACAAGAAATGCGGCAATCCATATCAAGAGCAACGATGCCGATGAAAACCCATTCGATATCAAGCTCACCGGAGCAGCACCATGAAGTATCTTGTGGCGACGGTCACAAATCCGCCGCCGCCCGCGTTTTAGAAAACACCATCGTACAAATCCCTATCAATCCGCAAAGCCCCAAACCTCGCCAAGGTGTCACTTTTCCTCTTGCCGGAAATCTCCGAAATCGCTAACTCTTTTCCCTCTACTAATACACAGTTCGCCACAGAAATGAATACAATCCTCAAGCACGTGTTCTTGGCCCTGCTGATTTCCAACCTTGATGCGGAAGACACACCGAAGAAGCTGGACAGCCTATTGGAATACAAAAATGTTACGATTACCAAGATTGATCCGGACGGAATTCGAATCTTGCATGAATCAGGAGCCGCAACAATTCCATACGAAAAACTCCCCGAGGATTTGCGGACAAAACTGGGCATGACCAAAGACGATGCAGATGCGCATCGGGCACATTTGCACGACCAAGAGCAGAAGATCGCTGAACACAATCAGATGAACCAAGCTGTTCAAAATGCGCGTCTCATTTTTGCGGGAATAGTCTTCCAAGTGACAGAGGCCGGTGTATTGCTGAAAGATGTCAGCTATACCGACGGAACGAAGGAAGAGAAGAAGATTCCATATACGGTCCGGACTGGAGGCCCTTCAGCTTTGAATCCGAAGGCTCGCGTGACTACAGAGACCCGCTACAAGACCGAGTGGGTGTTGAAGGTGCGTCAATTCCAAAATTGGCCGATCTACGTTGAGTGTGATACCTCAGGCTATGTCGACGGCAGCATGTTCTCAGGTGCTGTTTACACTAATGGCACGTACGCATACACCAATGTTCAAGGGGCAAGGAAGACCATCCCAGCATACACAACAGATCCAAAGAAGGTCTTGAAACGCGCCGGGTTTGGAGGTGATACCTCCAATTCAAAACCCTAAAATGTAACAATCAGGCCACACAGACTACGGTGATAAGCCACCTTGTTGGAGTCGGACTTCCCGCTTGCCTCCCCCCTTATACCAAAGCATGACCTGAAAATCCTTGTCCCCCTCTTGGTAGCGGGCTAGGCATGAGTTCATGGTCAAATGCGGAAACCCTCCCGCGTTTCAGCGGCATTCCATCCCCCGTGCCTCCCGCGTTTTCGAAAACGCACGGACCCTTCCCGCCCGGCGTCCGGAAATGCGGCGGCCTCGCAACGCCGGTGGCCCGGACCACGGGAAAACCCCGCCCCGCGCACGGACCATCGCCGCAGATTTGCCGCCGAAACCTTTACCTCCTCCGCCATGGGCGGCGTGTTTTCGAAAAACCACCCTTCGAAAAGTGCCCGAATTCATTCAGTGGCTGACGAAACGCCCACATTACCCGACTGAACGCATCCAAGACCTGTCATCGAGCCGATTTGGTCAGTTATCAAAGCAATTCAGTCAGCCATAAAGACGAGTTGATTCATTGAGAAGATCGTTTCGTGATCCGTTGAGACAATTTTTCTTGCCAATGCCTTAAAAAAGTCTAGTTTCGAAATCAATCACCGTGTTTTCGAACCCCCATATTCCACCCACAACCCCTATCATCCCATGATCTCCGGCCCATCTTCCTATCTTGGCACCATCGATGACTTCCTCGCCCACTGGGCGTCAGTCAATGCGGATCCCTTGGCGGGTCCCGGCATGGGCACGCGCGATGGCAAGGGGCGCGAGGATCTCTCCACCCTGCGCGGCAGCCTCGAAACTGCCATTTCGGTGGTGGACGTGCAGCTCAATGACCATGAACTCGCCCGTTCCACCCTCGAAACAGCCAAGCGCGACCTGCTTTCCCGCGCTCAGGAGCTCGGGCGGCGCCTGCGCGGCATCCTGCCTGCGAATTCGCCCTTCCTCGCCGCGTTTCCGGATCTGCCCACGAAAACCTCCGCCGAGGGCGTGTTTCTCAAACCCATGCGCGATGCCTCCAATCTCTGGGGGCGAGTCTTCGAGGAGGGTTTCCTCTTTCACCTGTCCGGGGACTACGATCACGCTGGCTTCGCAGCGGACGTCACCGCCCTGCAAGGCCTCTACGCCGGGCTCCACGTCATCGAAAGCAATCTCGACCTTGCCCGCGAGAAGCGCAATGCCCTTCAAAATGAAGTCAAAGCCCTGCTCTCCGGCTACCGCCCCGCCGTCGAGGGCCTGTTTCCGCTCGAAAACCCGCTGGTGCTCACCATCCCGCACCTCTACGCCCAGGGCGGCCGCACCCCCGATCCCGTCGAGGCCGCCGTCACTTGGAACGCCACCGAAAACAAGGCCGTCATCTCCTTCGACGCCTCCGACGACGACGAGCTGGACCACTATCAGGTCCGCGGCGTGCCCGGCATCGAATACCACAGCGAGGACGAAAAAGTGGTGGCCACCATCGCCAAGGACGCTGCGCGCGAATGCCACACGCATTTCTCTCTAACGGCTCCCGGCATGGCCGCCTCGTTCAAGGTTTACACCGTCCTGACAACCGGCCACGAAGCCGGCAGCGAGGCTGTGACCGTGGAGCGGCCATGAGGGGGCGTCAAATGCAACCAGCGTTCGTGCAAGATAGCGCCATCCGAGTTTTTTCCTTGGCATCCTGAGGATTGTCGGAGGAGAAAAAGCAGTGAATGGTAACTTACAAATTTCTCAGACCCGGACGCACCATAGCAAATGGCCGCTTCACTGAAAAAATGATCGTCCCATGAGGCACTAGAATACAAATGAACTGCCGGAAATGTGGAAAAAAACTGCCAAGTCAGAAATCTAATGACATTTGCTCTGATTGCGACGGTTTTGAGTTACTGGACGAGCTCAGAAAGAAATACGAGCAAGAAGCAGAGACCAGTGGACGATACCTTGAGCAATTGAAACTACGGTTAATGCCAGCTTCCATGACAAACGACTCACAAACAAGTCCCGTTGACGGGCCAAGCTATAACCGACGTTGGTGGTCCGGTGCTATTGTTTACGTCGTGATTTTAGTATCGTGGGCTGGCGTCTGTTTATGGACATGCCACACTGCCGCGCAGTGGAGTACATTTGGTTCAGCTTTCTTGCCACTGCTGCTCCCTCTTGTTGGTATTGGTTTGTTGATAGCGGTTGCTTGCACAGCCAATAGATTGGCAGAGTGGCTTGTTTGGGGAGTCTTGTTGCTTTTGTTCATCTGCTATTATAGCCCTTCACTAGAACAATGCTTATTGGAATCACACAGGCTTGCGGTATCCAATTCAGGCGTTTCGACCAGTCTGATCACTTTATTTGCAAGTTCGTGCGGTGCTATCTCCACATTTATTTTTTCCCGCTTGCCTGGCTCCTGGCCCAAATTGCTTTCGCAATCTTTGTCGCCGTGCTGGATCGTCGCGACATGCTTAAGCATAAGATGGGGTATTTATCGCTTCGTAACTGACCGTCCATTAAGGCGTCACGCAAGTGCATATTGGCTATTCATAGCTGCTTATTTCAGCTTTGTAATCATTCTGAGTCATGTATCTGGCTGGAATCTCACGGCTTTGCTGCTTGGTAGTGCGATTGTTGCGTTACTACTATTCGCGGGCTTTGCCCGTGTTTTGGAGGATGGCTGCAAATTTGCTCTGCGTGCCCTTGGAGCGGTATGGGAGTTATTCAACATCGCTTGGCGTTGGGTTGTGTGGACTGCCGCCCTTTTCGCAAAGCTGCTCCGCGCTATTCTCAAGAATATCCGCAAGTTCTATGAGCGTTGGATCGTACAGCCAATTTGCCTTTTGTTCGCGCTAATAGATGGGAAGCTTGCAGAATGGAAGAGACATATAGTAGATAAGACTGACAATCTTAAAGATGAGGATTAGTTCGATTCACCATGACAGCGGGACAAACCTGCCATCATGACACATGCCGAAGAGATCCGGGGACACAACTGTCCCCCCCCCTCTTTCCTCAATAGGCCGACTGGATCTGAATTCCCTTGTTGGGGGCCTGGCGGCGTTTGCTGTTCCAACTGTCGTTGTTAAACTTCTGGATGTCGCCGTTCTGTTGGAACAGGTTGCTGTTGTAATCCACGTCCTTGCCCATCGCGGGTTGCGCTGGCTGTGGCTTGGCCGGCGCGTTTTCCGGCGTGCCGAGCCAGGTGGTGCCGCGGAAGAAGGCGTAGCGTGAATCGCCCTCGCGGGCGATGACGGTGGCCTTGCCGCGCAGGTTGTCGGCGATGTAGAGGCCGCGCAGGTCGGTCTCGCCGGAGCGGAACTCGTTGTCCGCGCTGCCGATCGCCTTGACGTGGACTTCGGGACGGTAGCCGCCCTTGGCGGTGTCCAGCACGTTGGCGCGGACGCGTCCGCTGACGGTGTCCTCCTGCGCCTCGATCTTGAGCGGTGTGATGAGCACCATGCCGCTGGTGAACAGATCGTCACCACGGCAGATGACGAGGTAAGCCGCCTCGTCCTTGAGCGCGAGCGGGATGGCGCGTTCCTTTTCGACGTAGTCCTTGCCGTCGCCGAGTGCGATGGTCTGCTCGGACTCCGGCTTGATGCCGGCGAGCTGCACGCTGGTGATGGCGCTGAGGTTTTTCTGCTGGAGATAGAGTTTCATCAGGTCCACCCGATAGATCTGCACGAAGGCCTCCTTGACGTTGCGGTATTTCAACGTGAGGGAAACCGGCGCGCCGGGCTTGACCACGGTGACCTCCTCCATGCCGATGCTCTTTTTCTCGAAGTAGGCGATGGCCTCCGCCGCATCCGGATAGAGGGTCTTCACCTTGCCATACCAGTCGATGGCGTCCGACGGCTTGCTTTCGGCGTGATAGATCTGGCCGAGGATGTAACGGGCGAAGTCCTTGTCCTTGCTCTCCCCATCCGCCACCACGCGTGCCGCGGCGAGGGCATCGGCGTATTGTTTCTGCCAGAACAGTCCGAGCGCGGTCATGTATTGGAAACCCGGCGCGAAGTCGCTCGTGGCATGGCGCTTCGCAAACTCGCGGCTCAGGTCCACCACGCGCGGGTAGTCCTTGAGATCGAGCATGCCGTTGCAAAGGCTGAACGCGGCGTCATCCGCCAGCGGATCGTTCGGATAGAGCGCGAGGAAGGACGAGAGCATGTCCACCGCGCGCTTGAGCATGGCGATCTTCTCAGGCTGCACGTTGTCCTCCTTCGGCAGTTCGTGGGCCTTGGGTGCTTTCTGATAGAGAAGCTGCGAGAGCGCGAAGTATCCGGAGACGACTTCGGCGGTGTCCGGGTATTCGCGCCAGACGCGTTCCTGGAAGTCGATGGAGCCGAGGAAACGTCCCTCGTCCTCGAGCACGGCGCTGATGCCCGCGTCGTTGGTGAAGCTGGCGCTGATGACGGCGCGATAGACCAGCCACGAGCGTTCGTGTTCGTCGATGTCGTGGTAGGCCTTGCCGACGACGAGGATCTTGTCGAACGGGATTTCCAGAGTGGGGTAGCGCTCGCGAAGGATCTCGAACATCTCGACGATCCTGCGGGCGTCATAAAACTCCGGCTTGGTGTGAACCCACAGCAACATGCGGGCGAGCTCGCTTTCGTTGTAAGTCGGGGACTCCTTGAAGACGGCTCCGAGATATTCGAGCGCCTTGGCATATTCCCCGTCGTTGAAATGGAGTTGGCCGAGGGCGTAGCGTTCGCCGATGTTCATCACGTAGGGGTCCGGTGTCTTTTCACCGGCGGCGAGCACGGTGAGTTCGGGTGTCGGCCCCACGCACATGAAGGCCGGGTTTCCGATCTCGTGGATGACGGTGGGCAGGATACGGAATTTTCCAGGCACATAACCTGTGAGTTCATAACTCACCGACGGAAGCCGGTTGGCGAAGCAGACGCGCAGGAAATTCGGATAAACCTCCACACGATTCCCTTCACTCGCGCTCGCGGAACCTTCCACGAGGCGTGCTCCGGCAGGAAGAGGAATGTCCAACACAAACCAGCGGCCACCGAACCAGTACCCTTGGGAACCGAGTTGCACGCTCACCCGCTGGCCGTTCTCGAGATTCTTCACCGGCGAACTGCTGCCCACGCCGATGGGCTTGCCGCGATACTCGATCTGCGAATGGAGATAACTCCATGTTTCGACACGCGGCATGATATTCCCGCTATTGCTTGCGGTATCCGAAGAAAAACCGAACAAGGTGGCGGCATAAGTGTAGCGTCCGCGTCCGCGCATCTTGAACTCGATCACGTTCTTTTCCGGTTGGAGCGCATCCACGGGCACTTCGAAGAGGTTGAGCCCGTTGGATCGGGTGGATTTCACCACGCCGATCTCCCTGCCGTTCACCTGCACGGCGATTTCCATGTCGGTCGATTGCTCCTTGCCGAGGCGGAACCACGCGGACAAGGCAGCCACGGCGGGTCCACGGGCGCGGCCCGACGGGAAACCGAAGCAACCATGCATCTC
>CANBTO010000208.1 GCA_947372405.1 Verrucomicrobiaceae bacterium | reverse complement strand
ATCTGGTATTCCGATACCGATCACTTCGCGCTACTTGATCCGATGCTGGCGGCTTTGAACCGGCATGATTCTCCACAGGCGCGGGAGACGATTGAGAAGTTATTGCGAGGCGGTAATCCATACCGGCGGGGCGGGATCCCATGCGGCCGCAGCGCCGTATATGATCCGGAGCACATGTGGAATGAGATCAATACCATGGACGCTCCCATGCAGACCTTGCACGAGACGGTCACCGCGAACTTGCGCGGGGCGAATTACGGCATGCACATGAACTTTTACGAGGCTGTCAAAGGAATAGGCGCAACGAGTGACCGGACGCAATGGTCGTTTCTCAGGGATTGCTACCTCAAGGGTGCGAACGTGTGGGCGCTGGCGGTATTGGCAAGAGCGATGCATCAACTGGATGCGGAGGCAACTGAAAGCCTCCTGATCGACGACTTGCGTGATGGCCGGAGGGTTCCGGGGGCGATTTCCGGGATGGGATTCATCGGCTCGCGGAAGTTCGCTCCCTCATTGGAAGAGTTCTCAGCACGTCCGCGACCCACGCCACTCTCGAAAGACTATCTTCCGAAGAATTACTACGAAGTTGATGGAGATGGGACGGCACTGCTCACCTATGCGCTCCACCGCTGCCACGGTATTCCTTTGTGGAAGCTGGTTAGAACAGCGGAGGGACGGTATGTGATCGAGAAACCCTCGGACGTTTCCCGGTGATTAGGTGAGGCCATGAAAAAATGTGGAGATCATTGTCGCCGGACTTTGTGCACCGATGTGATCCGATCATAACACAAAAAAGCCCCTCGTTTTCACGAGAGGCTGTTTTGGAAGGGATAAGAACGGACTGAAGTCCTGAACTACGCTTTTTACCCGCGGTTGCTGCGGTCCTCGACGGTGGCTCCTTTGGCAGCGCGCTTGCGGGCGTTGGCATCGAGGATGCGCTTGCGCAGGCGGATGTTCTGCGGAGTGGCTTCCACGAGTTCGTCGGAATCGATGTATTCGATGGCGCGTTCCAATGAGAATCGAACCGGCGGTGTGAGCTTGGAGGTCTTGTCCTTGCCGGCGGAGCGCATGTTGTCGAGGTGCTTCTCCTTGACCGGGTTCACCGGAAGATCGCCGACGCGCGGGTTTTCCCCCACGAGCATGCCGCCGTAAACCGCATCTCCAGGAGCAACGAAGAGGATGCCGCGATCTTCCAGCATCTGCAGCGAGTAGGGCGTGGCTACTCCGGAATCCATGGAAACCAACGTGCCGGTGGTGCGGTTCTGGATCTCACCGGCGTGCGGGCCGTATTCCTTGAAGAGGTGGGACATGATGCCGTGGCCGGATGTCAGGTTCACCAACTCGGTTTCGAAACCGATCAGGCCGCGCGTCGGAATCGAGGCTTGGATGAAGACGCGGCCGGATGCCTCGGTGTCCATGTGTTCCATCATGCCCTTGCGGTTCATGAGGATCTTGAGGATGCCCTGGGTGTAGTCGCCGGGAGCTTCGACGTAGAGCGTTTCGAAAGGTTCCAGCAGTTTGCCTGCGTCATCGCGGCGGTAGATCACCACCGGACGGGAAACGAGCACCTCGAAGCCTTCGCGGCGCATCTGTTCGACGAGCACGGCGATCTGCATCGCTCCGCGGGCGGAGACGTTGAACACACCTGATAGATCGGTGTCCTCGACGGTGATCGAGATGTTGGTTTTCAACTCGCGCATCAGACGCTCACGGATGGCGCGGGAAGTGACGTGTTTGCCTTCCTTGCCGGCGAGCGGGCCGTCGTTGATGGAGAACTGCATCTGCACCGTCGGCGGGTCGATGGCGACGAAGGGCAGCGGCTCCATTTCGCCGCTGCTGGCAAGGGTTTCACCGATGTCGATGCTTTCGATGCCGGCGGCGATGCCGACGATGCCGCCCGCGCCGCAACCTTCCGAGTCAGCGGTGGCGAGGCCGGAGTAGGTGAAGGTTTTCATCACCTTTGACTGTTGCTTGGTGCCGTCCTTGCGGAGCAGCCAGATGGTGTCGCCCTTGGTGACGCTGCCGCCTAACACTTTGCCGATGGCGACACGGCCGACGTAGTCATCCCACTCGATGTTGGAGACGAGCATGTAAAACGGCGCTTCCGGATCGGCCTTCGGCTCCGGGATGAATTCGATGATTTTTTTCAGCAGAGGAATGCAGTCCTTCCGCTCGTCTTCCGGATGGTCCATGAAATAACCGTCGCGGGCGGAACCATAACAGAACGGCGCGTTGAACTGCTCCTCGTCGGCATCAAGGTCAAGGAAGAGTTCGAGCACCTGGTCGTGCACCTTGAGCGGATCGGCGAGCGGACGGTCGATCTTGTTGATGACGACGATCGGCTTGAGACCTTCCTGCATCGCCTTGCGGAGCACGAAACGCGTCTGCGCCTGCGGACCGCCGGAGGCATCCACGACAAGCAGCACGCCATCCACCATTTTCATCACGCGCTCCACCTCGGCGCCGAAGTCGGCGTGGCCAGGGGTGTCCACGATGTTGATCGTGTAGCCTTCCCAGTGAATGGCCGTGTTCTTGGCCTTGATGGTGATGCCCTTTTCCTTTTCGAGGTCCATCGAATCCATCGCGCGTTCGGTGGTGGCCTGGTTTTCACGATAGGTGCCGCCAGCCTGGAGCAACTGGTCCACAAGAGTGGTCTTCCCATGGTCAACGTGGGCAATGATGGCGAGATTTCTGATTTTAAGAGACATGGGAAGTGGAGTGGAATGGAAGCGCCGCGCGGACGGGGGCGGGGCTATGCACGGTTTTCCCCCCCGTGGCAAGGCGGGATTCGCTGGGATTCGGGGAAATCCGGTCGCAAAACCGCCTAAACCACCGCCACTGCTGGATTTCCTCGGGTTAAACTGCCGAATTGCAGGTATTCCCCATCTCCCTGAGCATCTTCCTGCGCTCCCGGGCTTGGATGAACATCACGCAGAAAAACGAAATCATCAGCAGCAGGAAGGAAATGATGAAGCCTTCGAGCATGGTGGTGGTGAAGACTGGCAGGAAACGCATCAGCGCGCCGCCGCCATCCACGCTGAATGACGATGAACGCACCCCCAACCATTCAGCCAACTTGTTCTGGACCACCACGGCCAAAAAACCACACCACGTGTCGGGCGCGAGAAAGATGGCGTACGGGCCGACGATCACCAATGGCAGGGATACACATGCGATGCCCGTGCGGATCTTCGTTCCCAACCGGATCGCACGGGAAAGCGGGTGGTCTTGCTCTGCCAGCGGTCCGGGCAGCGAGGTGATGACGGCAAACACCATCACGTAGAATCCGATGGCCGAAACCATCGCAAGGAGTGCGGCAGGTGAGTGAAGTCTGAGAAAAAACGCCGCGACGATGAAACTTGGCAGCGCGTTGAAAAACCCATGAAACGCCCAGTGACCAAGCTGTTTCCGGAAGTTGACGAGGAAGGGGGCATTCATGTCGCCGCAGCTTGGTTCGCGTCGATGAAAACCTGATGAACCCCGCGTGAAATCTCACATGATCCGGTCCACCAGCGGCTCGCCTGCTTGAAACCTGCGGAAGTTCTCCAGAAAATGCCTCACCAGTGTTTCATCCTCCGCATGATGACCGCCCGCGATGTGCGGGGTGATGAAACAGTTTTTCTCAAAGCGCAGCGGATGGTCGTCGGCCAGCGGTTCAGGCTCGGTCACGTCCAGCCATGCGGCGGAGAGTTTGCCGGAACGCAGGGCGCGCAGCAGCGCATCCTGATCCACCGTCGTGCCCCGGCCGATGTTGTGGAAAACCGCTCCCGGTTTCATCGCGGAAAACAACGCGTCGTTCACGAAGCCGCGCGAAGCGGCGTTGTCCGGCAGGATGTCAATGACGTGGTCCGCATCCGCCAGCGCCGCCGGGAGATCCGCCGCGGTGACCACCGGCAGGCCTTCATCACCGCGCGGCTGGCGGCGCATGGCGGTGATCCGCATCGCGAACGGCCCTAACAATTTCACCAGATGCCTCGCGATCACGCCGTAGCCGAGGATGACCACGCGCTGGCCTTGGAGCGAGCGGCAACCGCTTCTCAGACCGAGCCATTCCGATGATCCGTTAGACGCGCGGCTGGCGAGCGCTTGGGGAACCATCCGCGAATTCGCCAACATGAAGCTGAAGACATGCTCGGCGCAGGCTTGGGCATAGACTTCCGAACTGTTGGTCACGACGATGCCACGCTCGTTGACGAAATCACGGAACTCCGGCGTGTCATAGCGCGTGAATCCGGCGGAGCTGATCTGGATCCATTTGAGCTCATCAGCGGAGCGGAGCATTTCCAGGTGCGGCTGGCCGAAGACAATCTCCGCTGCGCGAATCGCCGGATCAGGCTCGGCTTGAGCCAGCACTGAGGAGGCGGGCTTGGCCGGAGTGAGCAGCGCGTGGCCCGTTGTACCGGAACAGAGGAGCGCGGTGGATTGTTCCCCCAAGAGCGGATCGCAGAAAATCGTGAGAGGTGTCATGGAATGCGGAAATTCAAGACTGGATCGTGCAGCCACCAAACACAAATCCATCTGTTAGGCACCCTGCCCGCCAAAAAACTTTGCACATCCACCAAAGCCGGTATCTTCCGGCCTTTCCCCACCGGATCACCCATGAGTTTCACCCGCATCCTGACCCACCCCGGAGGCTCGCACAAAGACGAGTTTCTCGCCTGCTGCCTGCTCATTGCCGGAAATGCCGTCCCCGTCGTCCGCCGCGAACCAACGGACGAGGACCTCGCGGACCCGGCGACGGCCGTGGTGGATGTAGGCCACGAACATGCGCCGGAGCGCGGGAATTTCGACCACCACCAGTTTCCCAAAGACCACCCGCCGACCTGCTCGCTGAGCCTGGTGCTCCAGCACCTCGGGGTTTACGAGGACGCGCGGGCCTTCTGTGACTGGCTGGAGCCGGCTGAATGGTTCGACACACGAGGACCGGTGGAAACCGCACGTTGGCTCGGCATCGAGCGCGAAAAGCTTTCGAAACTCAACTCGCCCATCGACACCACCCTGCTGCGACGCTTCGCCATGACCTCCGAGTTGCACCCCGGCGACCCGCTCTGGGAGGTCATGCGCTGGATCGGCGCGGACTTGCTCGATTACCTGAAAAACCTCCGCGAGCGCCTCGATTTCATCGCGAAGACCGGCGAGTTCTGGGAAATCAAGTCTCTGGACGGTCCGTTCCACGTGCTCTACCTGCCTCGCACCGAACCGCTGCCGGACGAACCATCCTCAGGCCTCGGACGCTTCATCGACGCCCATGGGGACGGCCGCAACGTGGTGGGCCTGGTTTATCCGGACCGCCGCGGCAAGGGCTTCGGCCTCTCACGCCACAACGACCACCCGCGGCTGGATTTCACCCGCATCCAGGATTGCGAGGACGTGCATTTCGCCCATGCCCGAGGCTTTGTCGCGAAAACCTCCGCCACCGATCCACAGCGGCTGCTGGACCTGATGAACCGTTCGTGGGAATAAAATATGCGGAATATGCGGCCAATCCCGAAACAAGATCTTGCGTGGTGCGAAGAACCGTGGAACCCGTTCAACGTGCGTCCCCACCAACCCCTCTCACCGCCTGATTCAGATGCGTGAAACCCTGATTGTCATCGGCTTGGTCGTGCTCGCGGTGGGCCTGCGGACCGCACGCACCAACCTCCTCCGCAAGCTCGGAGCCTTCACGTTTCTCGGTGCGAGTTTCTGCCTGTTCTATTTTCTTACGGGAAAAATCCCGGCCGGCATCATGGGTGCGTTGCTGTGGTTCTTCCTGCCATGGATCGAGCTACTCACCCGCATCCGCAGGATGCGCCTGCCGGTCGAAAACCGCCTGGAGCAGATTCCGATTCCGAATCCTTCGTTTTTTCCGAACGCAAACGAGGCCGCCGCCGCGATGGAGGAGGCCGGTTTCGAACATGTTTCGGACTGTGGTTGGGAATGGGATGGCATGCGCCAGTATTTCCGCCTCTTCTGGCACCCGGAGGAACGCGCCGTCTCCGCCGTCTGCCTCTGTGAACAGAGCGATGTGGCGTTCGCCTTCATCTCCATCACCTCCCACGATTGCTCCGGCAGGATCTGGCGCACCACCAACTTTCCCTTCGCTCCCACCCTGCGCTGCCCGCCAGACGTCCGCTGGAACCACGTCCCCTGCGGCAGAAACTGCTTCCATCAAATTCTTCGGGATCACAAGTCCTACCTCGGCCGCCTCTGCATTCCCACGGACCAACTCCGCATTCCGGACCCCGAGGAAATCGAACATTCCATCGAGAACGAAATGCGCAGACAGCTCGAGCACAACCTCGCCACCGGCATCATCCAGCTCACTGGCGACGGCCATTTTCAATACTCGAAACGCGGCCTGTTCTTCCTCTGGGGCCAGTTCATCAAGGACATGGTGCGGTTTTGTTAGGGCTGCGCGCTCAAGGCGCGGTTCCGGAGCACAGTCTGACAGGACCGAGCAAACCTGATGGCAGCAAGGGGTCGTCTTGTTTGAACGGCTGCCAGGTGGACCAGGTGTGGCGTTCGTTCTCAGGCAGCGCTGCATCGCCGATCAAGCGATTGGGCCATAGATTGGCGACGTGGATTTCCAGTTGGTTGTTGCCGTCTTTCAGGGCTCGCGCGACATCCAAGCGGAACGGTTTTTTCCATACCACGCCGCAATCCGTGCCGTTCACGATCACCCGGGCCATGACTTCAACGTTGCCGAGGTCGAGCAGCACGGGCTGGGAGATGGCGTGGTCCCAAGTGAACTCTTTGCGATAAATGGCAGTGCCGGAGAAGTGGCGGATGCCCGGGTCCGCGTGTTCCTGCCAACCGGAAAGCTGGGTGAATTCGACCGCCTTGGCCGGTGCGCCCATCCTGCCGGAAAAATCGACCGACCACGGCCCGTTGATCGATGCGAGTGTCGCGACCTCGGCGAAATTCGAAGTGCCACCCGCGGGATGCGAGGCGGATGGTTCACGAAACACGATGAACCAGGATCCGCTGGGGGAAAACTCCAGGGGAACCGTCGTCACGCCATTCTTTTCCTCACGACAAAGCGCAAACCTCCGGTTTCCCGTTTCCGCATCCCATAGTTCCGGAGTCTTGCCGGTGATCCTGAAGTTGCAGCGTGCTCTAACCGGTTGGTCGGCTGCGCTGCAAACGAAATAGATTTCCGTTTCCCCGTCCCGGCGGTGGATCCAGCGGAGCGGCACGTCGGAGGAGAAGTCGGGACCTCCGGCATTTACTGTTAGAGTGTCGGCGAACGGGCGGGTTGTCTTCGACCAGAACGCTCCGGTGATGGAGGCGAGCTCCTGATCGCACTTCGGGTAGTCCTGCAAACCCGGCGCCATCACCGGAGCGGGTCCGTTGGAAACCATCACCGCGCCGGCTTTGGATAGATCTCCGAGCTTTCCGGCGAGCTTCGGGGTCATCGTTTCGCATGCGGGAAACACCAGCATCCGGTAGCACATGCCATCCGGCAGACAAATGCGACCGTCCTTCACCGACGCTCGACCGATCAGCGCCTCAGCGGAAATTTCATCGTAGGCGTAGCCGGCGGGCACTTCCGGCAAGGGTTTGAAATACGTCTGATTCGGCACTTCCGGGCGCAGATAAAGCAGATCCGCTGCGAAATGCCCGCGCCGCAGCATGAACTGGCAGCGCGATAGATATTGATGCCACGCACCGGACATCTCCCACCAGGTTTGCGTACGTTCGTAGTGCAGCCCCCACGGTCCCATCGTGACGCCCGGGGCCTTGTCCAAGTATGGTTGGTGGGCGTAACGGTGGAAGACGAATCGGTTGATGCCATCGCAGAACTTCTGATCGCCCAGTGCCTTGATCGTGGCCGGATGCATCATCCATTTCTCCTGATCGCCGGAGGTGAAGGCCTCGGCACCGACGATGGCTTTGCCATGAACATGGGCGACCGATGCCATCTGGTGCCCTTTGCTTTTGGTCGCCTCGATGCCATAGCGAAACGGCGTCCAGAACTCGCTCATCGGTTCGTCGGCGCGGGCGGTGTAGCTGGCCTCGTCGCCGAAGGCCCTCAGGTTGTAGCCTTCGATGCTGAGCCTCATGCCATGCTGGTGGGCGAGTTCCGCGAGCCGACCCGCGTAGTTTTCCGCCAGCAACTCCGAGAGGGTCTGTTGGAAATCCCAGCGGAAACGATCGGCCATTTCACTGCCGCCGATATTG
>CANBTO010000207.1 GCA_947372405.1 Verrucomicrobiaceae bacterium | reverse complement strand
AAGGCACCGGCGGTTTCCTCGGCATCGCCGGGGCGGATGACGTCGAGGTTGGGGATCACGCGGAGGCCGCTGACGGTTTCCACCGGTTGGTGGGTGGGGCCGTCCTCGCCGACGCCGACGGAGTCGTGGGTAAAGATGTAGGTGACGGGGAGGCCTGAGAGAGCGGCGAGGCGGATGGAGCCGCGCATGTAATCTGCGAAGACCAGGAAGGTGGCACCGCTGGGGCGGAAGATGCCGTCATAGGCGATGCCGTTGCAGATGGCGCCCATGGCGTGCTCGCGGATGCCGAACCAGATGTTGCGGCCGAGCGGGTTGGTCTTGGAGAAATCCCCGCCGTCCTTGATGTAGTTCTTGGTGGAGCCGTAGAGGTCCGCGCTGCCGCTGATCACCTGCGGCATGACCTTGGCGACGGCGTTGAGCACGGTGCCGCCGGCGGAACGGGTGGCGTCCTTGTAATCCGCGGCGAAGGCCGGGATGCTTTCTGATAGATCGGTGGGCACGGCCTTGGCCAGGCCGTCGGTGAGTTCGTCGGCGAGCGCGGGGTTTGCCTTGGCCCAGGCGTCGTAGGTCCTCTGCCAAGCGGCGAAGGCGGCGTTGGATGCGGCTTTCTTTTCCGCGAAGAAGGCCTGGGTTTCCGCGGAAACGAAGAAATGTTCGTCGGCAGGCAGGCCGAGACCGGCGCGTGCGGCATCGATGAACTTGGCTCCGCCTTCGCCATGGCCCTTGGCGGTGCCGGCGACTTCCGGGATGCCCTTGGCGATGACCGTTTTGGCGATGATCACTTTCGGACGACCGTTGTGGTTGGACTTCGCTTTTTCGAGCGCGGCGGCGATGGCCGTTAGATCATGGCCGTCGATGGTCACGGCGTCCCATTCCTGCGAGGTGAAATAGGCTTCGGCGTTCTCGCTCTGGGTGACGGCCGCCATGGCATCGAGAGTCACGTCGTTGGAATCATAGATGAGGATCAGGTTGTCCAGGCCGTTGTGACCGGCGAAGGCGATGGCCTCCTTGGCGACACCTTCCTGCAGGCAGCCGTCGCCGTGCAGCGAGATGACGTGGTGGTTGATGATCGTGTGATCGGCGGTGTTGAAGTGGGCGGCGGCGCGTTTGCCGGAGAGCGCGTAGCCCACGGCGTTGCCGATGCCTTGGCCGAGCGGGCCGGTGGTGGCCTCCACGCCCGGGGTTTCCTGAAACTCCGGATGGCCCGGCGTGATCGAGTGGAACTGGCGGAAGTTTTTCACGTCCTCCTTGGAAACCGCGTAGCCGGAAAGGTGCAGCCAGCCATAGAGGAACATCGAGCCGTGGCCAGCGGAGAGGATGAAACGGTCGCGGTTGAGCCACTTCGGGGCGTCCGGGCAGTAGCGCAGCGACTCACCGAAAAGCACCGCGCCAATCTCGGCGCAGCCAAGTGGAAGGCCGAGGTGGCCGGAGTTGCAGGCGTGGACGGCGTCCATGGCTAGGCCGCGGGCTTCGTTGGCGGCACGGGAAAGTAGGTTCGTGTTCATGGTTAAGTGGGCTGTGCGGGTGGTTACCGGCGCGGAGCGCGGTAAGCCTAGGAATCCCACCCCGCTTGACAAGCCGCCATTCGGGACAAACCCGCGAATCTCCCGAATGACCGGCATGAGCCGTTCTCGCGTGGATGCTGGAAATCACCCGCAGCAGGGCGTTCCAGCCTTATCGGCGGCATTGCATGAAAATATCCTTGCAAACCCGGTTTCAGTGGGCTTCTTTTCCGCCCGCGCCGCGACAAACGACCCGTTCGTCTATCGGTTAGGACTCCAGGTTTTCATCCTGGCAAGAAGGGTTCGACTCCCTTACGGGTCGCCATTGTTTTTTCAAGCCTCCGCCCCAAGCGGGGGCTTTTTGGTTCCCGGGCACCGCCCGCTCCACCATCCACCGTCTTGAACGCCATCGAAAAAGCCGCATCCCTCCGCTCCCGCAAGGGCGGACGCCCGATTTCCGCACTCACGGCATACGACTACCCCACCGCCCGCTTGCTCGACGAATGTGGTGTGGACGTCCTGCTTGTGGGTGATTCGCTGGGCATGGTGGTGCTCGGTTTTCCGGATACCACGCACGTCACGCTCGACCACATGCTCCATCACGTGGCCGCCGTCGCCCGCTCGAAGCCCAAAGCGCTCGTCGTCGGGGACCTGCCCATTCACACCTACGACACGCCCGCCCAGGCGCTGGAGACGGCACGGAAACTCGTCGCCGCCGGTGCCGAGGCTGTGAAACTCGAGGGCGGCATCCGCCAGGTGGAGAAAGTCCGCGCCATCACCGCCGCCGGAATACCCGTCATCGGCCACCTCGGCATGCTCCCGCAACGCGTGCTCGAAGAAGGTGGCTACCACAAAAAAGGCAAGACCCCCGAACAAGCCGAAGCGATCCGCGAGGGCGCACAGGCGCTCATCGATGCTGGGGTTTCTGCCATCGTTTTCGAATCCGTCGTCCCGGAAACCGCACGGGCTCTATCGGAATCGCTGGCCGTTCCCATCATCGGCATCGGCTGCGGGAACCACACCTGCGACGGCGAGGTGGCCGTCGTCACCGATCTGTTAGGATCCTACCCGTGGTTCGTGCCGCCCTTCGCCAAGCCCGAGGCTGACATCGCTGGCATCATCCGCGAAGCCGTCGCACGCTATGTCGCAAGGGTGGAGCATTGAGCCTGACGTCATGAGCCCAACCGAAGGCACAAGCTCAACATCGGCGGCATCCAAAATCATCTATCAACCCCGGTGTGGGTTGAGGAGCGACGACTCTCATGTCGTCGATTAAGGCAACCGCAACGCCGCTTTCAAAAACGGCGCGGTCCTGGATTTCTTCGAGGTGATGATTTTCTCCGGCGGGCCTTCGGCGACGATCTCGCCGCCGCCGTCACCGGCTTCGGGGCCGAGGTCGAGGATCCAGTCGGCTTCGGCGGCGATGGCCATGTGGTGCTCGATGACGACGACGGTGTGACCCTCATCAACGAGGCGGTGGAGGATGTCGATGAGGCGGCGGATGTCCTCGTGGTGGAGGCCGACGGTGGGTTCCTCGATCAGATAGAGATTGCGGGTCGCGAAGTGCGCGTTGTTGAGCGTGGCCTTGGTGCCACGGCCCTTGATGAGTTCGGAAACGAGCTTGATGCGTTGCGCCTCGCCGCCTGATAGAGTGGGCGAGGGCTGGCCCAGTTGGAGATAACCGAGGCCGGTGTCGGCCATGAGTTTCAGCGGGTGGGCGATGCGGGGCTGGGAGTCGAAGTAGGCGGCGGCCTCGTCGATGGTCATGGCGAGGACCTCGCCGATGTTCTTGTCGCGGAAGGAAACCTCCAGCGTGGCGGGGTTGTAGCGGTTGCCGTTGCAGGAATCGCAGTGGACCCAGGTGGAGGGCAGGAAATCCATTTCGAGTTTCACGCGGCCGTTGCCTTTGCACTCGGGGCAGCGTCCGCCCTCGGTGTTGAAGGAGAAGCGGGAGGCGTCGAAGCCGCGCATGCGCGCCTCGGGCATCTGGGCGAAGAGTGCGCGGATGTGGTCGAAGACCTTTACATAAGTCGCCGGGCAGGAGCGGGAGGTCTTGCCGATGGGGGATTGATCGACTTCATAGCAGGCTTTGACGTCCTTGAATCCGGTGGCGGATTTGAAGGAGAGTTTGGCCTTGGGATTCTTGCGACGGTCATGGACCGCCGCTACAGCAATGCACTGATGCATCAGGGTGGATTTGCCGGAGCCGGAGATGCCTGTTAGAACGGTGAGCCTGCCGAGCGGAATGCTGGCCGTGAGGTTTTTGAGGTTGTTGACATTGCAGCCGGTGAGGGTGAGGAAGGGGTGGGATTTCGGAACGGGACGGCGTGATCCGCGGGTGGGGTGGATGAGGGGATTAGTGAGTGCGCGTAACGTCGGAGACCGAGTGCCGAGTGCCGAGTGAGAAGTGAGAAGTGGTTGCTTCGCACGATTCTTTGTCTTTCCACTTCTCACTTGGCACTTCTCACTCGGCACTTGCGGTGGCTTGCCCTGATAGACGATCTCGCCGCCGAGGCGGCCGGCGCCGGGGCCAAGGTCGATGAGGTGATCCGCCGCCGCGATGGTGTCTTCGTCGTGTTCGACGATGATGAGCGAGTTGCCGTGGTCGCGGAGTTTGATGAGGGTCTTGAGGAGGGCGGCGTTGTCGCGCGGATGGAGGCCGATGGTCGGTTCGTCGAGAACGTAGAGCACACCGCGGAGGTTGGAGCCGAGTTGGGCGGCGAGGCGGATGCGCTGGGATTCACCGCCTGACAGGGTGTTGCCGGAGCGGTCGAGCTGAAGGTAGCCGAGGCCGACTTCCTGAAGGAACGAGAGACGCTGGCGGATCTCGGGGAGGATGTCGCGGGCGATGAGCTGCTGGCGGGATTCGGTGAAGTTGAGTTTCGAGAAATGGCCGGCGGCGTTGGTGATGGAGAGATTGGAGAGATCGGAGATGGAGAAGGACGATTGGGTGCGGGATGCTCCCTTGCCGGCTGGGGACGGATCGTCCCAGCCACTCAGACGCACGGCGGAGGCAGTGGGGTTGAGACGGGTGCCGTGGCAGGCGGGGCATTCGAAGAGTTCGGTGTCCTCCATGCGCTCGATGGCGCGGTCGGCATCCATCTCTGCCTCAAGCACGGAATCGAAGCGAGCGGTGTCGAGATGTTGTCTGCGTTTCGGCACTCGGCCGTGGCCGCGGCATTCGGAACACCAGCCGTGTGGCGAGTTGAACGAGAAGAGGCGGGGATCCAGCTCCTCGAAGGATTGGTTGCAGGACGGGCAGCTCGATTTGGTGGAGAGGAGGATGAACTTTTTGTCGGAGGTGAAGAGCTTGATGAGGCCCTTGCCGATGGTCAGGGCTTGCTCGATTGAAGATTGAAGATTGTGGATTTTGGATTTTTGAATCTCAGTGACGACGACATCGATGTCGTGCTCCTTGAAGCGCTCGAGGCGGGTGAAGCCTTCGGCGTCCTTGAACTGCTTGTCCACTAACAGACGGGTGAAGCCTTGTTTGAGCGCCCATTCGGCGATTTCGGTGTGGTAGCCCTTCTTGCCGCGGATGATGGGGGCCAACAGCGTGACCGGGCCTTTCTTGAGATGAAGGGCGATGGTGTTCTCGATGGCGGCGATGGATTGCTTTTCGACGGGAATCCTGCAATCCGGGCAGTAGAGTGTGCCGAGCTTCGAGTAGAGCAGACGAATGAAATTCCAGAGTTCGGTGACGGTGGCTACGGTGGATTTGCCTCCACCCTGTGACACACGTTGTTCGATGGCGACGGTGGGCGGGAGACCCTGGAGTTGATCGATCTCGGGCTTTTCCAGCTGCTCGGCGAACTGACGGGCATAGGCGGACATCGAGTCGAGGAACCGGCGTTGGCCTTCGGCGAAGAGGATGTCGAAGGCGAGGGTGGACTTGCCGGATCCTGATAGACCCGAGATGACCACGAACTGGTCTCGCGGAATGTCGAGGGAGATGTTCTTGAGGTTGTGGTGGCGGGCGCCGCGGAGGGAGATGGAGGAAGTTGAGGGTTGAGGGTTGAGGGTTGAGGGTGAAGAGGAAGAAGCTGGCGCTTTTTTGGGATCCAGGGCGTGGCGAAGATAGAGGCCGGTGGGGGTGTTGAGTTTGGCGACTTGTTCAGGCGTGCCTTGGGCGACAAGTCGGCCGCCGTGTTTGCCGGCCTCGGGGCCGAGATCGAGGATCCAGTCCGCGGATTTGATGATCTCGAAGTTGTGCTCGATGACGAGCAGGGTGTGACCGGAATCAACGAGTTTCTGAAAGACTGATAGAAGGCGTTCGATGTCGGAGAAGTGGAGACCAGTGGTGGGCTCGTCGAGAATGAGGAGTTTTGAGTGCGGATTGCGGAACGCGGAATGCGGCGCGGAAGAGGACAGAAGCTGGCAGAGTTTAAGTCGTTGGGATTCGCCGCCGGAGAGGGTGTTGAGGGGCTGGCCGAGCTTGAGGTAGCCCAGTCCAACTTCGACGAGTGGGGAAAGGAGCTGGATGATCTGCCCGTGGCGTTTGGCGTGGGGTGCCGGAACCCCGTCGATGTTTTCGTAGAAGCTG
Source organism: Verrucomicrobiaceae bacterium (assembly GCA_947372405.1). The sequence continues at coordinate 2,285 of CANBTO010000207.1, read as the reverse complement.
ATGGCTTCGGTGACGGTGAGGTTGAGGATGTCGTGAATCGATTTTCCCCTGTAGAGGAATTCCAAGGTGGAGGGTTTGTAGCGTTTTCCCTCGCAGTCCGGGCAGGTGACGTAGAGATCTGATAGAAATTGCATTTCGACCTTCTCGAAGCCGTTGCCGGCGCAACGGTCGCAGCGGCCTTCGCCGGAGTTGAAGGAGAAGAACCCGGTTTGCGCGCCAATGGCTTTGGCATCCGGTGTGCAGGCGAAGAGCTGGCGGATGGGATCGAATGCGCCGAGGAAGACGGCGGGCGTGGAGCGCGGGGTGCGGGCGACGGCGGATTGATCGACCAACTCGACGGAGGAAAGGTGCTGGCTGCCCTTGAGCTCCTTGATGGGCGCGGCGTCACCTTCAACTTCCTGTGCGAGTTTGCGGGCGAGGTTCAGATAGACCACGTCGTGGGCGAACGTGGATTTTCCGGAACCGGAAACACCGGTGAGGCAGACGAATAGGCCGAGCGGGATGTCCGCGTCGAGCTTCTTCAGGTTGTGGCGGGTGGCGCCGCGGATCTGGAGGAGTTGTTTGGAGGGCTTGCGGCGCGTTTTTGGGATGGGGATGGATTTTTGGCCGGTCAGCCAGGGAAGAGTGCCGAGTGCCGAGTGAGCAGTGATCAGTGAGGATTTGGCGGCTTTGCCGCGGGGCGAATCAGGGGTGGCCTTGCCTTGATAGATGATGTGGCCGCCGTGCTGGCCGGCACCGGGGCCGAGATCGACGAGGTGGTCGGCGGCGGCCATGACGGCCTGTTCGTGCTCGACGACGACGAGGGTGTTGCCCTTGTCGCGGAGGCCGTGCATGACGCCGACGAGGCGTTCGATGTCGCGGGCGTGGAGGCCGACGGTGGGTTCGTCCAGTACGAACAGGGTTCCAGTTAGGGAGGCGCCGAGACAGGTGGTGAGGTTGACGCGCTCAACCTCGCCGCCGGAGAGGGTGCGGGTGGGGCGGTCGAGGGTGAGGTAGCCGAGGCCGACCTGGTCGAGGTAGCCGAGGCGCGAGGTGATTTCGGTTAGAACGAGGTCGAGTGTGGGGTCGGAAGAAGTGCCGGATGCCGGGTGAGCGGTGACCAGTGAGGAGAACCAGGGGAGGAGGTCGGAGATGGGGAGGGACCAGAGGTCGGGGAGGGTGAGGCCGTTGATCTTGAAGCAGAGGGCCTCGGGTTGTAGGCGGCGGCCGCGGCAGGCGGAGCAGGTGGTGTAGGAACGGTAGCGGGAGAGGAAGACGCGGACGTGCATCTTGTAGGCCTTGGTTTCCAGCCAGTCGAAGAAGCCTTTGACTCCATACCAGTCGCCGGACTGCCAGAGGACTTCGAGTTCGTCCGGAGTGAGGTCTGCTTTCTTGCGGTCGCCGTAGTAGATCCACTCGTGTTCGTCGTCTGTGAGATCCTCCCACGGGGTTTTGATGTCGATGCCGCGTTCCCTGCAGCAGCGGACGAGGTCGCGCTGGCATTCGTCGCCGCGTTCGCCCTGGAAGGGCTTGATGGCACCGCGAGCGATGGAGAGGGTGGGATCGGGGACGGCTTTTTCGAGATCCAGGCCGATGATGCGGCCGAAGCCGCGGCACTTGGTGCAGGCACCCAAAGGTGAGTTGAAGGAGAAGAGAGCGGCGGTTGGGGCGCGTAGGGTGAAGCCGGTGTGTGGGTTGGTCCACGACGTCGTGAAGGACTTCGTAATTGAGGATTGGAGATTGTGAATCGTGGCGAGGCCCTTGCCGAGGTGGAAGGCGGCTTCGAGGGCTTCGTGCAGGCGGGACTTGTTCTGGTTTGTTAGAGTGAGGCGGTCCTGGAGAATTTGGATCGAGGATCGAAGATTGTGGATGGTGGCCGGCGGTTCGTCCGTGCGGATAACCTCTCCGTTGTGGAGGATGCGGAGGTAACCTTGTTGGTTGAGAAAGGGGAATAGCTCCTCCGCCTTGGTGCCGGGAGGGACAGGGATGGGGAAGGTGATGTGGAGAGGTTGGCCGGCGAGGTGTTCCATGGCCCATGCGGCGGCGGATTCGGGGGAATCCGGCTGGATGGTCTCGCCGGAGTAAGGATCGTAGCCGACGGCGAGGCGCGCGAAGAGCAGCTTCAGGTAGTCGTTGATTTCCGTTAGAGTGCCGACGGTGGAGCGGGTGGTGCGGACGTTGTTTTTCTGTTCGATGGCAATGGCGGGCGGGATGCCTTCGATGGAATCGACGTCCGGTTTGTCCATGCGGTCGAAGAACTGCCGGACGTAGGGCGAGAAAGTTTCGACGTAGCGGCGCTGGCCCTC
>CANBTO010000206.1 GCA_947372405.1 Verrucomicrobiaceae bacterium | reverse complement strand
AATCAAGCCCGAGATAGCTGCGCCTATCAAAACCCGCAGCAGCGCGCTGCGTTGTTGGCCGTGAGTTCCGCGAGGTTTTCCGGAGTGATGCCGATTGCATTGGCGAGAGCGCGGCCGATGGCGGGCAAGTTGGCCGGGTGGTTGAGATTATGCGGCATGGGATGTCTGGTTTGTGCGGCGGGCGGGATCATGTCCGGGGCGTCGGTTTCCAGCAGGATGCGGTCGTGCGGGAGTTGGCGGAAGACATCGAGCACGGCGCGTTTGCGTTCGTGCAGGAAATGGCCGGAGAACGAGAAGTAGGCACCCTGCGGGATCAGGCGGCGTGCGGTTTCGATGGAGCCGCCGAACGAGTGCATGAGGAAGCGTGACGGGGGCGGCGCAGCGGCGAAGGCATCGAACAAAGGCCCCCAGGCCTTGAGGCAGTGGATGGTGAGCGGGCGGTCGGTTTCGCGGGCGAGGCGGAGCTGGTCGACGAACACCGGAAGCTGTATTTCGATGGGCGGTAATGAAACCCACTGGTCCAGTCCGCACTCGCCGACGGATGACCGCGGGTGTTTTTCTAACATGTCTGCGAGCCGTTGTTGCCAGCCTGATTCGGCGGTGTGGGTGTGCCACGGGTGGATGCCGAATGCGGGAACGACGAAGTCCGGGTAAGCGAGCGCGAGTTTTTCAACAGCCGGCCAGTCGCCCTCGCGGGTGGCGTTGACGACACAGCGCCCGACACCCGCCTCGCGCATGGCGGCGATGACCGGCGCGGGATCACTCAGGCGAGGGTCCTGAAGGTGGTTGTGGGAATCGGTCCACATGGAATGCGGGCGCGGATCTAACGAAAATGACAGCGACGGTCACAGACGCGCCGCCACACATGGATCAGTGCAGGCCGTGGGGGGCGAGTTTCTTCGGATCGTCGAAGGTGACGCTGGTGATGGAGACGCGGCGGCCGCCATTGTCCGGATCGCAGGTGGAGACCTGCATTTTGCGCAGGGTCCAGACTTTTTCGGACACTTTCATGACATCCTGGACCTGGAATTCCTTCACGAGTCCGCCGCTCTTGTTGTGCCCACGGATCTGCATGAAGGCGCCGAACTGGATGTCCACCCAGACATAGACGACGTCATAGCGGCCGGGGCTGCCCTTCGGTTTGTCGATGCGGAGTTTGTAGCATGGACGCCCGCTGATGTCCTCGCGGGCTTCGAGTTTCGGATTCGGCCAATAGAAGAAGCGCAGGGCGAGATCCTCGTAGGTGAGGTCGGTGCCCGCGATGGCTTGGGTGAGCTTGTCGCTGGGGAAGTCCTGCTTCTTGTCATTGTTGAATTCAAACAGATCGTATTTCTCGTCTGCTAGACGCATGTGAAAGACGCGCCACGTGTTGTTTTCGTTGAACTGGAACTGGATGTTCTTGCCGTCGAGAAAGAGGGCGATGGGCGTCTTTTTTCCATCCTTGGACAAGTTGCCTTTGAGGGGCTCGCTTTTGTCGAGCTGGGTGAGTGTGGCGGCGATGCGGGCGCCCTGGAGGATGGCATTGGCGTCGGGAGCCTGAGTGTTGGCATCCGGGGCTTGGGCGTGGCAGGAACTAACGAGCGCCGCAGCGATGATGACTGGTTTGAAATTCATGTCGCTAGAATGAGGAAATACCGGCTTTGGACAAGCTTGGCGGCTGTTTCCTTCAAAAAACCTTAACTTTATAAGGCGGTTTTTTTAAATCCATGCCTTTTGGGGCTTGATGATCCGCTGCCGGGTGAATTGGATGATCACAACGCAGCCGCCGTTTTCGATCACATGAGCCTTCGCAAGCAGTTATCCGACATTCTCCCCGCCTTGCTTCCTGGCAACCCCGCAGACGCGATCAAGGGCACGGAGTTGATCCGTCTCACGCGTCTGCAACTCACGGGAAACTATTCGGACGCATCGCTGCGTTATCATTTCTCCATCATGTCGTGCGATCCGGCCTCGCCCATCGCGAAGGTTGAGAAAGGCCAGGGCTACTATCGCCGCAGCGCGCCCCTGCCGGCCCTGTCAGGCGCGCAGGAGCTGCTGGCCCTCACCCAGGGCCGTCTGGATGACCTGACCACCGTCGATCAGGACATCATGGACAACACGATGTTGCGGATCCGCAAGTTCCGCGCCGTGGTCACCCGCTATTTCGAAATCAACGGTCGTTTCCCCTTTGCCTTCCGCCAGGCTTTCGGCAAGGACTCGCCGATCAGCAATCTCTGGAAGTATCCCGAGCTCGTGCTGGTGGACTGGGAAACCGGCGGCTCACCCGATGAGGAGATGTCCCTCGATGAAACGATGCTCGCGTTCAAGCAACGCCTCGGCATCGCCCCTTTCCGCCTTCACGCGGCACGCCTGCGCATCCAGCCGTCCCTGCAAACCTACCGCGAGGATTTCCATCAGACGCTCGCCGTCTCGATGTGGGCGCAGGGCGGTGAACTGATCTACGCCGCGCCGATCGAGGACGAGGCGCTGGCCGATAGCCTCCGCCGCCTCAGCGCGGCCTTCGGCGTGGGTGTCACCTCCTTCGGCCTCACGCCGGACGCGCTCGACGAATTGCCACGCCCCGCGAACATTCTCAACGCCCATCCCCGGGAAACCGAGGCAATCATGGCCAAGCTCGACATCAACCGCATCGCCGCGCCCAGGTCCCGCCCACACCTCGATTGGTCCGAGCTCAGTTCCCTGCGCAACGAATCCGAGGAAGCGGAAAAACTCATCCAGTGGCTTACCCGCTGCATCGACGAGCGCCGCGCCGAGGGGTTCAAGGACGAGTGACCGGGCTGCGGGTTTCCGCGGGGGATCACTCGAGTTTTTCGATCTCCGCGATGATGTCGTCCTCCGTTCCGGGTTCAGTGCGGATGAAGATTTCCTGAAGCCCCTTTGAGGACTGGGTGACGGCCTTGAGCCCTCCGGAGACCTTGCGCTGGATCCTCACGGAGCCGGTGCGGTCGCTTTGGCCGAGGGACTTGCCTCCATACGAACGACCGATGATCACTCCGACGACGCCATCCATCGCCTCGATGCGCCGCATGATTCGTTCGCATTCCTTCGACGTGCTCTGGTGTCTGCCGCGTGATGGCATGGGGTGTGGCGGACCGTCGCATGGTTCTTATCGAAAAACCATCTCGATTCAGTCGAATCCGCCCTGCGCAGGCGGGAATCGACAAGTGATGAGGGATTTGCTGGGGTTTGAAAAACATGGATGGTTCGCTGCTTCTATTAGGTCTTTCCGGTCCGGAACTCACGCCGGAGGAAGCGGTCTTGTTCCGCCGCCTCCAGCCTACGGGTTTCATCCTCTTCACCCGCAACATCTCTACGCCGGAACAAACGCGGAAACTCACCGACGATCTGCGGGACCTTTCCAACGAGATGCCGATCCTCGCCATCGACCAGGAAGGCGGACGGATCACCCGGACGCGGGAAATCGCGCCAGCCGCGCCATCGGCACCGATGCTGGCGGCCCGGGCTGATCTTGGGAAAATCGCGGACGCGGGCGCGTTCACCGGCGACCTGCTGCGGATGCTCGGTTTCAACCTCAACCTCGCTCCGGTGCTGGACCTCGATCATTTTCCCGGCATGCAGAGCGCCCTGAGCGGCCGCTGCTGGGGGCGCGATCCGCAGCGGGTGATCGATTACGCCGGTCAGTGGAACCGCTGGATGCGCAAGCGCGGTGTGGCCGGGTGTGCCAAACATTTTCCGGCAGGAGGTCGCGCTCTATCAGATCCGCACCACGACCTGCCGTCCTCACCCGCCACGCTGGAGGAACTGTTGCGCGAGGATGTGATCCCATACACGGCGTTGATGCCTGAACTGGACGCGGTCATGCTGGCGCACGTCGGGTTTCCAAACATCGATCCGGATTTCCCCGCTTCGCTCTCGCCGCGGATCGTCCGCCGATTTCTGCGCGACCAACTCGGCTTCGACCGCCACCTGGTTCTAACGGACGATCTGGATATGGGCGCGATCGCCAAACGCTACGGCCGCGGGGAGGCCGCGCGGCTGGCCATCGCGGCGGGCAACGATCTGGCGATGATCTGCCATGAGACCTCGACGGCGGACGCCGCCGCCCGCGCCATTGCCGAGCTGCCCCATCAGGTGAGGGACGAGGCGCTGCAGCGTGTGGAGAAATTCCGCCGCAAGAAGCTGCACCCGCCGCTCGTCTGGTCCGAGAAGAAATGGGCATCCACCTGCGAGGCTCTGGCCGGGCTTGCAGCGGAGTTTCCCGAAGTGCCTGCGGATTCCTCGGCTAGCCCGGCGGCGGATTGCTGAGGTGTCCGGCTTCGGTGAAAAATTACGGATTTCTTAAATTTTCCGAATATTTGCGTGCGACTCCCGTCTGAAGCGCTACAGTGCAGCAACCAGCAAGCACACCGCATACCATGAAAATCATCAATCGAAACATCACGGCCGCCTTGGCAGCCATGTTCACCATGATCGGCATTGCCCAGGAAAGCCGGGCAGCCAATCTCACGCTCGATGGAGACGGCATGTATAAACTCGCCACGAAGGTCAATTTCTCACCCAGTGGCGGTCCCCAGAGCGGCCGCTACACGAACTTCGGAGCGGACTACTACCACCGGGCCACCATCGGCATCCAATGGATCACCAACCGTTCCGGCGGAGCGTCCGGGCAGATGAGCTTCGAGTTTTGGGCCATGCCATTCTATGGTGCCACCTCGGGCGTCGTGCTCATGACAAAGGGTGTGAAACCACTGCAAGGCGGTGGTTTCTACAATTCCGCCCAAGCTGACGGCTACGCCATTTATCTGGACCGGTATCGTTTCCCCGAGATCAACCTCTGGGAATACACCCGTTTTGGCTGGAAGCATCGGGATTATTTGACCTTCAAATCGAAGGTTATTCTCTGAGCCTCTGTTTCTGACTTCGACATGCCGGGACACGGAAGCTCCGTTCCCGGCATGTTTGTGTTCAAGCCGGGATTTACCGTCACATCCATGAAAGTTGCCCCAACCATCGCCGGTGCTGTCGTGATCGCCGCCCTATCCGGCGTGGCGGGATTTTTCATCGGGAGAAACCAACCTGCCGCGGCCGTTGAAAGCGGCGTCCCGGACGTGATGAGGACAGGCCAGCCGGTCCACCGGAGCGTTCCGGAGAAAACCGACTTCACCAGTCTGCGTGTGGAATTGGACCGCGAGAAGGATCCGCTCGCCCGCTACAAGCTTGCGACACGCAACCTTGAGGCATGGATGAACGCCGATCCGCAAAGTGCGTTAGCGTGGTTGACGGCGCAGCAGCCCAGCGAGCGCCGCAACGAGATCATCCGCTCGGCTTTAGGCCAGTTTTCCGCCAACGATCCGCAGGGAGCCGCAGCCTGGATGATGGCGAATCTAACGGGTCTGGAACTGCACAACAGCCTGCTCATGGCGGCCGAGAGCTGGGCGCAAAGCGATGGAGCCGGAGCAGCCGCCTGGTTTTCCGCGCTTCCAGCCTCGAAGGAACGGGACGCGGCGATGGAGACGATGTTTTTCACCTGGGCCGCGCAGGAACCTGCGGCTGCCATTGATTTCATCGGAAAAAACACGTTCTCACCCGAGCTTTCCGCCATTCTCCGCTACGCCGCATATGCCGGCTGGGCGAAGAGCGATCCGCCGGGGGCCGTGGCCGCCAGCCTCGCATCCAGCCGCGTCTATCAGGACCCCGCGCAGTTCGCCAACACCATCGCCAACTGGGCCACCATGGATCTGGCGGGCAGCTCGCAGTGGCTGCTTGCCAATGTGAAGAGCGGCGCGGAACGGGATCTCGCGGTGAAGGAAATCTCGACGATTTTCGCCAGCCAGTCGCCCGACGCCGGACTGGCCTGGATCGACAAGCTGAACTCAGGAAGCGAGCGCGATGCCGCCATCAACCAGTTCGTTCCGGCATGGGCCACCGCCGATCCCGCAGCCGCGGCCAAGTGGGCGACCGGCCAGCCCGCGGGTGTTCTAACAACCGATTCGGTCGATGTGATCCTTCACAACTACCTCGCGAAAGACTCCACCGGATTCGATGCCTGGCGCAATGCCCTGCCCGCAGGTGCGTTGAAGGACCAGGCGGCAAAACTCGCCGCGGCCACCGGGGATCCGTGAGGGGATGTGAGGTTTTCGAATCAGTGGCCTGAATCCACCGCATTGCCACATGATGTTTCATGGTGCATGTTGGTGGCGTGATCCGGATGTTAGGCAGGACTGGGTTGGATTTTCTCGTGTATCTGGGGGAGATCGGGAAACTTGCGGCTGCGGTTTGGGATTCATTGCGCCATGGCAAGATCCGTTTCCGGATGGTGGTGGCGCAGATCGCGGAGGTCGGGTTCAACTCGCAGCCGGTGGTGATTCTGACTGGTGCATTCACCGGGGCGGTGCTGGCGGCGCAGGCCTTGTTCCAGTTCAAACCGCTGGGCATGGAAACGGGTGGCGGCGCGTTGGTGAGTGTGGCGATGCTGCGCGAACTGGGCCCCTCGGTGACTGCGCTGATGCTGGCTGGCCGGGTGGGCGCGGCGATGGCGGCGGAGATTGGCACGATGAAAGTGACGGAGCAGATCGACGCATTGCGCTCGATGGACGTGCACCCGATCGACTATCTGGTGACGCCGCGTTTCCTGGCGATGCTGGTGGCGATGCCGCTGCTGATCGCGGAGTCCGCGGCGTTCGGGATCATCGCTTCGTTGATCGTGGGCACTGGACCGTTCGGTGTGAACGGGGCGTACTGGATGAACCAGATGAACCTGCACACCAACGGCACGGACATCATCTTTGCGATGACAAAGGGCTTGGTTTTCGGGATGTTGATCGTAGTGCTCTCCTGCCATCAGGGACTCTCGGTGAGCCACGGTGCGGTGGGCGTGGGGCGGGGGACGACGCAGGCGATGGTCTATTCCTCGCTCTCGATCCTGATCGTGAACTTTTTCCTCACGATGCTGCTGAGCATGATCTTTCCGGCCGGCGCGGCGGCGTGATGTGAGGCTAACGGATTTTTGGTTTCCCGGAGTTTTCAATTGATTTGATATGAATTCGGAAAATTGAATCGCTCCTGATCGAGATGAAGTTAGACTCGGGCATGATTTTTCACGATGTCCTTTGGTTTTCATCCGGTGTCTTGTTGTGCCTGCTGATGCTGGCCGGGCTGCTGCATTTGCTGCCGCGCCTGGGGTCGCCCGGTCGGTGGATCAGCGCGCAATGCCAGCATGCGCCGGGACTCGATGTTCTGGTGACGATATTCACGATGCTGCCATGGGTGCTGGGAGCGGTGTGGTTTGGCTGGCAGGGAGGGGTGGCCGGAGTGGTCGGGCAGGTGGTGACTCTGCTTGTCTGGAGTTTCCTGCACGAGTGCGCCCATGCCAAGGCGGTGAAGGGCCCGCGCATTCTCAAGGTGCTCAACTCACGGGTCGGCCGCTTCCGCAACCACCTTGCGGTGTGGATTACGGCGCTGGCGGTGCCGATGTTCTGGCTGGTGCGACTGGCGGAGTGGGTGGTTTATCCGCCGCTGGTCGTTCTGGTGCGGTTTCCACGCTACCCCCAAGGCGAATGGGTGAACGTTTCGCGGCAGAAGTTCGACGGGCTGGTGGGATGGGACCTGATCTGGTGCCTGTATTGCGATTGGATGACTGGCGTTTGGTCGCTTGGCACCGAGATGCTGCGCAACGTCGAGAGTTTCTGGTGTCCGATCCGGTTCCATTCGGACAAGAAATGTGAGAACTGCAAAATCGATTTTCCGGACCTTGAGGGCGGTTGGGTCAAGTCCGATGGAGACATGGCGGACGTCGCGCGCCTGCTGGAGGAAAAATATCCTTGCGGGACCACCCGGCGTTACTCGTGGTTCGACCATCCCGAGAGAAAATCCCGCAAGGACAAGCCGGATGCGGACAAGCCCGACGCTCCGGCGGACTGAGTGATCCTACGCTTTATTGCGGCTACCTTGCTCCTGCCTTTTCGAGCAATTTGACCACGTCTAACGCCCCGATGTCCCTGGCGTCTTTCAACGGAGTGTTGTGATGAAGGTCGGTGACGTTCGGATCGGCTCCGCGGTCGAGCAACAGACGGATCGTTCCCACATGCCCGGAAGGCCCGTATCTAACGGCGGCTTGAAGGGCGGTGAGGCCGTTGTCATTTCGTTCGTCCACGGCGACGCCGTGATCGAGGAGCAAACGCACCTTGTTCTCGTAACCACGTCCGGCCGCGCCTGTTAACACATTTCCCCGTTCATGTTCGAAGTGTTTCAACGAAACACCATGGGTGAGCAGCCAGTCCGCAGCAGCAGTGTCCTTCGAAGCACGGACGACGGAGATCGCGGTTTCTCTGTTGAAGTTTTTGGCCTCGGGATTGGCCCCCATTTCCAGCAACAGC
>CANBTO010000205.1 GCA_947372405.1 Verrucomicrobiaceae bacterium | reverse complement strand
GAGGTCCATCATGAATGGTGAGGAGTTAAGCCGTCTGGCGTTCCTGACACCTGACGGTTTCGGGCGATGGAAAATCGACTACGAGTCCTTTGCTCGGATCGTGAAGCCTTCCTGGAGCGATTTGTTGGAGAAAAAGGCGGATCAAGGGTTGGTAAGGGTTTTTGTTGCGAAGGACAGCTACTACAACGGGCCGTTCAAGGATGAGTCGGAATGGATTTGCTACGGCATGGCCTCGCCGGACACCAGCGTGGTCCCTATGGGCTATTGCAGGAAGAATTCGCCACAGGCGAAAGCGTTGGAAAGAATTGTTGCAGACTCGGAAGGGGGACTGGATCGGCATGGGCTGAACCGCGCGACGCTGGAGATCCGGCGGCCGGAAGGGGCGGAAGACCGCCAGTTTGAAATCACCCGGGTGCTTGCCGAGGACTGGGTGCTGTCCCCGAAGCCGTTCGACGGGAATTTCAAATGACAGGTTCCGTCCTGATGTAAGTGCTTGCCGGGTGGTGGCCCGGTTAATTAGCTTTAGCGGCATGCCCAGCCACGTGTGGAAGATAGCGACGATAGCGGCGGTGTGTTCCGTCCTGACTCAATGTGGAACATCGTCCATTGGTTCGGGCAATCTGGGCGGGCCGACCGTTGATGAAAGGAACGCGAAGATTGCCGCCGAACCTGCCGGCGACTACTTCATCGGCAGGCGGTATTTTGTGGAGAAGACGCGTTTCTGGGGCTACCTCAGACAGCCCCGCCAGCCATCGGGCATGGCGAAACTCGTGATCATGCGTGAGGACAGGAAGCATGTGCCGGACCGCCTGCCAGAGAACGGCCCTCCAGGTCAATGCTACGGCTACGACAACAATTTCGAATACAAGATCCGCGGCAATTACACCGGCCGTCAGGCCTATGATCCCAACAGCAACCAGTTTCTCCCCGAGTTCATGTTGACTGGCTACGAGCTGCTTGACCGGCAGCCCGGTTGGTTGTTCAGGCCGGATGACCGTTACGACCGCTACCGCATCACCTTGGTGCCGCGCTGACATGCACCGGGGTTCGCTGCCCCGTCCCCCTAAACAAACCCATGAAAATACGTCGAGGCATCGAATCCCCGCACTCGCGTTCGTCCGGTGACGGGCCGCGGATAGGGCGGGTTTCACGCCTGCGGGATATGGTCGAGAAAACAGAAGCAAGACGGTCACGCAGACATGGGAGCATGGGGGATGCGGATGCCACTGCCTCTCCCGGTCGACGCAATTTGGTGGTGCTCTGGTCAATCGGCCTTTCGCTGCTGACTCTTTTTATGATCGGCTGGGGGTGGATGATTTTCTGGCAGAGCGTCCGTGACACGGAGGATGCCACAAACAGTTCGGCGAAGCTGGCTCCTGTGGAGATTAACGAGCGGATCGTCTCGAAATTCGTTTCTCCCAGCGAGGACGAGGCTTTGGACATCGTCAGGAAGGCGGTCATAGTCAAGGCTGCGGGAAAGGTGGAACAATATTTTCGTCTGGGTGGAGCGACTCCTGAAGAGGTGGTGGAATTCAACAAGGAAACCGCCGAGCGGGATGGGCAGGTGCAGAGCATGGACTGGCTCAGCAGTATGGATCTTGAAGGATTGCTGATGGAGGGAGTGCTGGTGACATATTCCGGCAAACATGGACCGAAGGAACGGTTGGCCTTTCTCGTGCCGGATGACAAAGGCGTGTGGAAACTGGATTTCGAAGGGTTTGCGATGGTGAGCAGGCCGTCATGGCCCGATCTTCTCGCCGGGCGCGCCGATCACTCGATGGTAAGGGTTTTTGTCACGGCCGACGCATATTTCAACGGCCCTTTCATCGATGAAAGCACCTGGGTCTGTTATGCAATGGCTTCTCCGGAAACAAAAGACCTGCTGCCCGAGGAAAAAGAGATCCTTCACGGTTATTGCCGAGTTGGCTCAAAGCAGGCCAAAGCCATGGCGCGTATTGTGTCCGCTGAGAGCCGTCTCAGGCGGGTGACATTGGAGATCCGCAAATCCGATGGAATCGACCGGGGACAATTTGAGATTGTCCGCGTGATGTCGGAAGACTGGGTGCTGGCTCCCAAGTCTTATGACGATAAGTTCAACTGATGCAAAAAAGCCGCTTCCCGGTCAGGAAGCGGCTTGATGAGGCAGACCGGCGTTGGATTTCAGGAATACGAGGATTCGACGCGATGGGCGACGTCCCTGTAGCTGTAATCGACTTCGTAGATCTGCTTGAAGCAGTCCAGTGCGGCAACCTTGTCTCCCATCTCGTCGTGAATGAGGCCCTTTTCGTAAAGAACCTCTTTCTTGACGTGGTCCATGGCATGTAGATCCGCCAAGGCATCTGAAAGCTGCTTGATCGAGAGGTCATACATGCCTTTGGCCTTGAACGTGCGCCCCAGCAAAAGGAGCACCTTGGTGCGAACGTGTGGGTTGCGGGTGGCTTGCTGGAGGTGCGGGATGGCTGTGCTGTAATCTCCGGAGTGGTAGAGGGCGGTGCCGAGTTCGTAACGAAGCTGCGGATCGGTCGGGTTCTGGTCCACGCGCTTCTGGGCTTCCTGGACCTGCTCGGCGAGTCGCTCCGCCCTGCGCTGGTTGAGCTCGGCCCTGAGCTCAACGTTGTCCGGGTCTTCGTTGACGGCGATCTCCAGGTTCCTGAGGTCGGTTTCGATGCCTTTGTCCCGCATGATGGAGGCCTTGTTGGCGAGGGCTGTATCTCCGGTGCTGAGATTGTGCGCCCATGAATAGAAGGTTTCGGCGTTGTGCCAGTCTTCCAACTGCTCGTAGATTACCGCAAGATCCTTGACAGTACCGAGGTGGTTGGGATCAGCGGTATATTTTTCGACGATCTTGTCACGGCGCTCCTCGAGTTGTTCCTTGGTTAGGCCCGAGCGCGACGCTTTTTCCAGTTCCTCATCCTGGGAGACATCCCGCCTCAGGTCGCGCATGTCGGCGTTCTCGTCCCACTTCTGTTTCTTCATCGAGGCGCGCGCGGAAGCATCTTTGGAGCCCTTGATGGCCGCGCCATCCGTCGGGTGGTGCCTGATGATGTCGTTGTAAACCTCCGCGGCCAACTGCGGTTGGTCGCGGGTCGTGTAGAAGGTCGCGAGTTTGTGGAGGAGCTTTGCGTTCTCGGGATTCCCCTTGCGGATGGTTTCGAGTGCGAAGGCGGCGGTTTCGAACAACTCGAGCTTCATGCAGGTGTCGAAGAGCAGGTCGTTCGCCTGGTCGTTGAGCGGATCCTTCTCGAGTTCCTTTTCAATCAGGGGCAGAGTGCCTTCGGGATCCTTTTTCGCCTGGCCGTGGAGTTTCATCACTCCCATGCCGCCGGTCTGGATCCCGAAAAGTGTTCCTTTTCTCTTCGTGTTTCCCGCAAGCTGGAGTTCGCACTTGCGAAGAATCCTGCGGCCCTCGAGGAAACCGGGACTCTCCTTGAGGACACCCTGAAGGAGCGTGATCGCATAGTCGAGATTGGAGGCTTGGACCGCGTTGATCGCTTTAAGCCAGAGAGGTTTGATATTCGGCGGGAGTTCTTTTTCGGTGATCTCAGGCATGGCGTTGAAACTTCGGATGGATTTTCCGCGAATCGGTATAAGGACGATTTGCGGACGCAAGTTGAATGTTGTGTGGCGGCTTGGCAAGCGCCTGTGATGTGGAAAAAGCCGGAATTGGAGATTGTCGTGTTTTTTGGGATTGCTGGCTTTGTTCCGATGCGTTACCGAAGCGCCGTCGGTGGGGTTTGTGCTTCGCCGCCAGTATCATCCCAAGCCGTCATGCCTCCGCGCCCCCAGAACTCAGGACGTCGTCCTTCCAGCAGCCGCAACCGCAACCGATATGGTCCTCCGAAGCGTTCAACCAAGGACGAGGAGGAAAAGGCGGTGGAAGTGGATGGCGAAATCTCCTCGGTGCTTGCCGGGACTATGTTTCGAGTGAAGCTGGAGAGCGGCCACGAGGTGTTGGCCCACATTTCCGGCAAGATGCGCAAGCGTTTCATCCGCCTCGTCGTGGGTGACAAGGTGAAGATGGAGATGTCTCCCTACGACCTGACGAAGGCCCGGATTGTGTTTCGCGTGGGCTGAGGCCGCCGCCGGCGCCTACTCCGCTCTTGTTTCCGCTCCCTCCAGCGCTGGAACCGACTGGATGCCGCGTCGTTCGATGACGATGTCTCCGAGCAGCTCGTTCTGCCGCACCACGAACTGGTTTAGCTTCATCAGTTCGAGCAGCGCGAGGAAGGTGACGATCACCTCCGCCTTGGTGGTGGCGGACTGGAAAAGTTCCTCGAAACGCCTGAATTCGCCGGGCTGGAAGTGATGCATGAGCATCTCGATCTTGTCCGAGACGGTGAAGCGGTCATCGATGATGTCACCGAAATCGTGGGATTCCTCGAAGCGTTTGAGTACGTTCTGGAAGGCTCGGATCAGGTCGAAAATGGACACTTCGGCGAGAGCCGGAGCCTCGATTTCGGGTTGCTCGGCGGCGTCGGGCTGGTGGGAGAATCGTCCCTCCTGTTCCAGTTCTCGCAAGGAGAGGAATCCTGCGGCATCCTTGAATTTCTTGTATTCGATGAGCTGGCGGATGAGCTCCCAGCGGGGATCGTCCTCCTCGGCGTCCTCTTCAGGAGGCTGGTCCACCTTCGGCAGAAGGGTCCGGCTTTTCAGATACATCAGGTTGGCTGCCATCACGATGAATTCGGACGCGAGGTCGATGTTCAGGAGTTTGAACGTGTTGATGTAGTCCAGATACTGGCGGGTGATGCGTTCGATGGAAATGGAATGGATGTCCACCTCGTCCTTCTTGATCAGGTAGAGCAGCAGGTCCAGCGGGCCTTCGAAGATTTCGAGGCGTACTTTATAGTCGTTATCTTCCACGAGGCGTGTGGTAGGTGATGCGCGGCGTTGCGGCGAGGCAATTTTCCCTCGCCTCGCCGGGCGAGGCGGGTTTTACTCGGCGCGCCCCAAGGCGAGCCGAATCATGCAGACCGAGCAATTGCAAAATTTCAATGAACGCCTGAGTCAGTGGGTGGCGAACCAAGGGTTCTGGTTTCAGATCCGCTATTCGATGTCCACCAAAGGCATGAGTGGCCGTGCGATGTTCCACTTGTTGAGGCTCGGTTTCCGGATTCTGGTCTTCCTGTTGGTGCTCGCCGCAGGAACATGGGTTTATCTCGTAAAGCGCACCGACTCGGAGCGGTTCAAGGAGGCATTCCGCAAGGAACTCGAGTCCGGGCTGTCCGCATCGGAACTTGCGATGAGAGGCTTGAACCGCATGCAAGGGCAGCTTGAAATCGCCCGCTTCGCCTCTCAAGGTGGTGACGGAACGTTTTTCAGCAGCATGGAGGTCAGAAACCTGCGCTGCAAGATGGGCTTGATCGACGGTCTTGTGGGAATTTGGAAACCTGGAACCATTGCCATTTCGAAAGTCGATATCGACCTCCGGGCCGGCGCTGACGACAAGGCATCCGCCGCCAAGCAGTCCGCCAGCATTTTCCACAAGGCGTCCGGGATCGAGATCACAAGCCTTGAAGTGGCGGATACCAACTTGCGTTGGGGATATTCCGAAAGGACGCGGGGGAGCATAGAAAACAGCACGTTGAAGATGCAGCGGACGAACACGGGATGGCACATGATCTTCAAAGGGGGGACTTTTTCCCAGAACTGGCTGAGTAAACTCGATATCATCAACCTGGTCGTTGACAGTGATGGCGATGGTTTGTTTTTCGAAAAAGCAGAATTCAAGAAAAACGCCGGTTCCGTCACGATTACGGGACTTAAACTGGCCGGAGGTGAGCGCCCTGAGGTTTCAGGAGTCGCCAAGATCCGCAACCTCGAGCTGGATGAAATCCTACCATCCGCCTTGTGGTCCTTTGTGGAAGGAACGATTTCCGGAGACTTCCGGGTTTTTGGATCCACCAACTCATCGGATGGGATCGGTTTCCAGGGGCAGGTCGTTCTTGACGGTAAGGACACGATTACCCTGCGCGAACGTCTCCACGTGCTCAAGGCGCTCTCGGTCGTGGACTATTCGAGAAACTATCACCGCATCGATTTCCGCGAGGGTTCATTCCTGATGAAGACGACCCGCGGCGGCCTCGAGTTGTCCGAACTGAAACTCAAGTCCGAGGACTTGTTCACCCTGGAAGGCAAGTTCAACGTCCGCCTGCCGACCGATCAGGAAGTCCAGGCAGCCGTTGCGAAAGGTACGGGTGCCGAGAACTCGCCGATCTTCAGCAATGAAGACGAGGCCAACGCGGCACACGAGGCATTGCCCAAGGAGGAATCCGCTTTCACGCTGAGAAAGGCAGCTGAGGCCCAGCGCATCAAGGAAGGCACCGAAAACGTCGAGAACCTGAGTTTGTTCGACCGCCTCGGCATCAGCCTCGAGATGCGGCGCCTTCAGTCGCAGGCTTCCGAGCGCATGTCCCGCATGCTGCAATACGAAGGCGCCGTCCGGATCACCATTCCGGGTGATGCCTTTGAACGAGCCAAGCACCTTCAGCAAGCCTATCCGGTGGATCCCACGACCGGCCGCGTTTCCCTGCGGGTGCCGCTTGAGGGAAGTCTCTACGAGCTCACCCTCAAACAGGCCGAGGACATCTATCAGCTTGGACAGCGCTGATCACGCCTTTGAGTCCAAGCCCAGGCTGTGGAAGATTTCGCGGGTCGCACGGCTCTTGTTGAGCGTGTAGAAGTGGATGCCGTCCGCACCCTCGTCCAGCAGGCCGGCGCATTGTTCCGCAGCGTAGTGGATGCCGACGCGTTCCACCGCCTCGGGGCTCGAGTTCGCCCGGTTGAGAGCCCGTATCAGCTTTGCCGGATAGCGCGCCCCGGCCGCGAGCTCGGCCATGCGCTTCATTCCCTGCAGCGAGGACACCGGCATCACGCCAGCGATGATCGGAACATCGATCCCCGCCAGACGGCAACGGTCCCGGAAATCCAGGAAATCATGGTTGTCGAAGAACAACTGCGTGCAGATGTAGTCCGCACCTTCGTCCACCTTCGCCTTGAGGAAATCCAGTTCCTCCACCCGGTTGGGTGTGGTGGGATGGCCTTCGGGAAAACCTGCGACGCCGATGCCGAAACCGCGCGGATCCGGGTGCGCGCCGGAATCGTTGAATTTCCGGATGAAACGCACCAGATCCGCCGCATGGCGGAACGAACCCTGGCTCCAGTCGTAGTCCGGCTGGTCCCGCGGCGGATCGCCGCGAAGTGCCAGGATGTTCGAGACTCCGGCCGCCGCATAGCGTTCCAGAATGGATTGGATATCATCCTCGTTATGACCCACACATGTCAGGTGCGGCACCGGAGGGATCGACGTCGTTTGTTTGATCCGCACCACCAGGTCGTGCGTCAGCTCGCGGGTTGTGCCGCCGGCGCCGTAGGTCACGGAAACGAAGGAAGGCCCCAGCGGTTCCAGATCCCTGATGGTTTGATAGAGTTCCTCCCAGGACGGCGCGGTGCGTGGCGGAAAGAACTCGAATGAAAGCGAGGGATTCGGCCCGGATAGAATGTCTCGGATGTGCATGGCGTCTTCTGTATTGAAAATCTGCGGTGCCGGAGAGCTTGTCGAAACTTTTCCCGTGTCCGGGAGTTTCTATCCCGACGGCTCCGCGGAACGGCGCTAGGCAAGCCTCTATCCCCAATGAAAACAATCCCTGTTTCCCTAATTGTCGCCAGCATCATGGTGCCTGCCGCAGCGTTCTCCCAGGACGCGGCCGCGCCTCCGCACGAAGGGGATGCCAGGCGCGGCCCGCAGCGGCCGTTCATGGAGTATTGGAAATTCGCGGACAAGGACCACGATGGATTCATTTCCAAAGAGGAATTCGAGTCATTGCCACGGGTCCAGAATTTGCCGGAGGACAAACGCGCCGATCTTTTCGCCCGCCTCGACAAGGACGGCGACGGCAAGCTCAGTCGCGAGGAAATCGGCCGCATCATCAGGGAGCACGAAGGCCAGATGCAGCCCATGCAGCGCTTGTGGGAGCTCGATACGGACAAAAGCGGTGGCATCAGCTTCGAGGAATTCAAGGCCGGCAGACTCTTTAACAAACTGCCCGCCGACAAACAGGAGGCCCTTTTTCACCGGCTGGACACCGATGGCGACGGGCTCATCACTCCTAAGGACCGCCCGCAGCAGCCGTTCATGCGGCAGGGCGGGCAGCCGCCTCATCCCTGGCACTCCGACGGCGGGCCGCACGATGGCCCTCGCATGGAGCCGCGCCAGATCCTCCGCATGCTCGACAAGGATGGGGACGGAGCCCTCTCGTTCGAAGAGTTCCGCGCCGGCCCGATGGAGAAGAACCTTACCGAAGACGAGCAGGAGAAACACTTCCAGGCGTTCGACAAGAA
>CANBTO010000204.1 GCA_947372405.1 Verrucomicrobiaceae bacterium | reverse complement strand
TGCCGGACGCGACCGCGAGGTTGTTGATTTTCACCGTTGCGGTGCCGTCGGCCACGGTCGGCGTGAGAATAATGCTGGAGGTGGCGTAAGCAAAGCTGGCGCTGTAGCTGTTAGTAGCGCTGGAGAACGCGGGTGAGAAGCTTCCGGGGCTGATGGCGAGGTTGCCGAGGTTCGCGTTGTTGGATGGAGCACTTCGCGTGACGTTCACGGTATAGGTGCCGGTGGTGGTTCCGTCCTGTGCGGTGACCACGGTGGTGATGATATTACCGCCGACATTGAGCGGAATGGCTCCGCTTGCGCTGCCGGAAGCGACGGTGACGTTGTTGACTTTCACTGAGGCGCCGCTGTCCGCCGCTGTCGGCGTGAGCGTGATGTTTGCGACGGCGTAACTGACGGTTTCGGAATAGCTCGAAGTGCCGCTCGAAAACGCGGGCGAGAGCGAGCCTGCGCCGGGAACCAGATTGGACAGCGCGGCATTCGAAGATGGCGCGGCGCGGGTGACGGTGACCGTGTAGGTCCGCGTGGTGACGCCGTCTTGTGCCGTGACGAGAGTGGTGATGACATTGTTTCCGACGTTGAGGGAAATGGTTCCGCTGGCACTTCCGGAGGCGACAGTGACGTTGTTGATTTTCACCGTCGCACCGATGTCCGCAACTGTCGGTGTGAGCGTGATGCCGGTGACGGAATAGTTTACAGCGTCGGTATAACTCAAGGTGCCGCTGGCGAACACGGGTGACAGCGTGCCGAGGCTGGGAACGAGATTCGAAAGTGCCGGATTCGACGATGGGGCCGCACGAGTGACCGTGATCGTGTACGCACTGTTAGTCACGCCGTCCTGTGCGGTGACGATGGCGGTGAGGTAATTCTGGCCGACATTCAGCGTGATCGGCCCGCTGGGGTTACCCGAGGCAACCGGCACGCCGTTGATCGTGACGGTGGCGTTGAGATCCGTAAGCGTAGGCGTGAACGTGACGCTGGTGACCGAGTTGCTCACGGTGGTGCTGTAAAAGAACGTGCTGCTGGAAAACGAGGGCGAAAGCGTGCCGGCACTCGGAACGAGGTTGTTCAAGGCCGAGTTCGTCGAGGGAGCGGCACGGTTGACAGTGGAGGTGTAGGTTTTGGTGGTGAAACCATCCTGCGCGGTGACGACCGTGTTGATGAGATTGGGACCGTAGTTGAGCGGAATGGCCGCGCTGGGACTGCCGGATGGAACGACGATGTTGTTGATTCTCACCGTGGCACTGCTGTCGGCCACGGTCGGAGTGAATGAAATGCTCGGAACCGGGTAGCCCACGCTGGTGCTGTAGGCGGTGGTGTCCTGGGAAAAGGCAGGTGTGAGGCTGCCGACACTGGGCACGAGGGAGGCAAGGTTTGCGTTGTTGGATGGCGGGGCCTGGGTCAGCACGAAATCATCCACCGGGATGTTCCGGTTGGTCGCGAAGCCCGTCCAGATCGAGACAAGATCCATGCGGGCGATCGTTTGTCCGGATGGCGCGCTGAAACCGAATACCAGCGGCACCGCATTGACCAGCGGAGTGGATTCTCCGAAGGACCCGAGCAAGGTGCCGGCGGCATTGTAAAAATACGCGTGCCAGGTATCGGTGGAGCCGAAGCCGAACTTGCCCGCTCTTGTTAGAGAGAACGACGAGAGCCGCGGAGAAAAATCGAAGCGCAGTGTTTGGGATTGGTTGAGGTCGTTGCTGCCGGAATTCTGGATGAGAAGATTCGGAGCGCTCGGTATGATGGTGTTTCCTCCAGTCTGCGCGCTCACGAGTGGCGGCCCGGCACCTGCCGATCCGCTGTAAGTCACGCTTGAAACACCGTAGGCCGCGAGGAAATCGGGTGCCTTGAGGCCTTCTGTCATGTTGTCAAAATTGATCGTCACCACCGATGAGACAGGCAGTGATGCCTTGTAGATGTTGGACTCCGCGCCGTCGATGCGGGCGAAGGCATACTGCGTGCCATCCGGTCCCCAACTCGGCGCGCTTTCATCGACGCCGTTCGTCTGGGTGAGGTTGGTTTTGCCCGAGCCGTCAGTGTTCATCAGCCACAGATCGGAGCTGCCCGAAGCGCCGGTGGAGCGCTGAAAAAGAATCCTGGTACCATCGGGTGAGACGTCGGGGTTGAGATTCAGGTATCCGCTGGAGCCGTCGGTGGTGAGCTGCACAGGCGTGCCGGTGCCCGTGGTGCTGTAGCTCCAAAGATCGAAGCCCGCACCGGAAGGCATGCTGATGACGAGTTTCGAACCATCGGGACTGAGCGCCATGCCGCGCGTGCCGATGGCGGGATCGGTGGCAGTGAGCACCACAGTTCCAAAGGCATCGGTGTCCTGCCCGCTGAGCGGGATGTAGGGAGAGGAACGGATGGTCAGCGTGTTGGTGCCGCCGGCATTCGGCTGGTCGCGCCATGCCACGGTATTGCCATCGCGCGAGGCCACGAAGCAATTGCTGTATCTTCCGCCGGGCACGAACAATTTCCGCGTGAATGCGGCGTCATTGCCATCCACCACCGTGCGGATGAAAGGCGCCATCGACGAGTTGAATGCGAGCAACTCGTGGAAGTTGTTGGTTTCGACACAAAGCAAGGTGTTGGAGGCACCAAGCCAACTGATCAACGTGGTGTAGCCGTAAGGTGGCTGGACCAGACCACTGACCATGAGATTCTCGTTGCTACCATCGGAATTGACACTGCCGAGTTCCATCACGGACGACGCGTTCAGGTGGTGAAAGGCGATTTTACCGCTGGTGGGATGCCACTTGGGCACCGTGTCATCGTAAGGACTGAAAGTGAGCCGCACCGGGTTTGTGTCGGCTCCGGAGGGGGAAGTCATTGCAGAGGCGAGCACGACTGCGAAAGCGGCACTGCGGACGAATCTAGGGCACTTGTTCATCGGATTGGCATCTACGGGAACGCTTACGGGAAACATCGCGGAAGACTGTTTCAAAACGCCGCTCCCCCGCGTGGCGGGAGCAGGGTGATCTTCGAATAGCATTTCAAACCACGATTTGATTAAAATTAGCGGCAGTGAATGCAAGGAGAATCCACGCTTTTTGAGGAGTTGGTCCAAAAATCAGGGATGAAACCGGGCGCTTGCTCCCGGGGCGTGAATGCTGGACTCTGGCGGCCCGCGCCCGATCCGACACCTGAACCATGTTTCTCATCTCCATCGCCGCCCTGAAGCACAATACCGCCATTCTCCGCGAGGTGAAGGAGGCGGCGGGTTGCCAACTTGTTCTCGCGCTCAAGGGATTCTCGTGTTGGAAAGCGTTTCCTTACTTGCGCGATGATCTGGACGGCTGTTGCGCCTCGGGATTGTGGGAGGCCTTGTTGGCCCGTGATCATTTCCGCAAACACATTGTCACCTACTCGCCGGCGTATGATGAGGAAGACATCGCCGCGCTTTGCGAATTCACCCATCACCTCGATTTCAACTCCCTGTCCCAGTGGTTCCGCTTCCGTGAAACCGTCATGGCCCACCCGCGTTTCAGAAGCGGCGAACTGCTCTGCGGGCTGCGCGTGAACCCGGAATGCTCCACCGGCCACACGCCGATCTACGATCCCTGCGTCGCCGGCTCCCGCCTCGGAATCACCGCGGAACAACTCGTTGGCGCGGATCTAACCGGATTGTCCGGCCTGCATTTCCACACGCTCTGCGAGCAGAACTCCGACGATCTGGAAAAAACGCTCGCCTCCGTCGATGAGAAGTTCGGCCACCTGCTACGCTCGCCGCAGTTCACCTATCTGAACATGGGCGGCGGCCACTGGATCACCAAGCCGTTCTACGACCGCGAGCGACTGATCCGGCTTGTTAGGGAAACGCGGAAAAAATACGGTGTCGATGTCTGGCTCGAACCCGGCGAGGCCGTCGCCATCCACAGCGGCGTGCTGCGCGCCACCGTCATGGACGTGTTCGAATCCGCCGGCCACAAGCTCGCCATCCTCAGCATCTCCGCCACCGCCCACATGCCGGACGTGATGGAGATGCCCTATCGGCCGGATGTGTTTCTGGTGGAGAAACCAGAGACCAGAGATCAGACACCAGAGATCGGGGTTCCTGCCGTGACGCTTGAGGATGAAACCTACCATCTCGCCGGAGATCCCTCTTCCACTCCGCACTCCGCACTCCGCATTCCGCAATCGTTCACCTACCGCCTCGGCGGCCCTACTTGTCTCGCAGGTGACGTGGTCGGTGACTTCTCGTTTCCACGCGGACTGCGCGTCGGCGACACGCTCGTGTTCGACGACATGGCGCACTACACGATGGTCAAGACCACGACTTTCAACGGCGTGAAACATCCACCGATCGCGCTGCAGCACGAGGACGGCCGTATCGAGGTGATCCGTGAGTTCGGCTATGCGGATTTCCGGGACCGCCTGTCCTGATCCGTTCACCCGAATGTGTGATTGCAGCGCATGACGGGATTCCCTATCCAGTCCGTGTCCCGCTTCGGTTTCCCCGCAACGGTGAATTTCCCATCATGAAAACCTGCCCCAAGTTCACGTTCGGAGTTGGCGACCGCTTTGCCCACGGCGCGCACGCCCAACTCGCCGCCTTCATTGAAGCCAAAAAGCTCGGCATCGACATTGTCCCCGTCTGGAACAAGTCCAACCGCGAGCACAACATCATCGGCTCCGAGCCCATCCAGACCCGCCAGGCCGCAGACAAGGCCGTGGCTGACCTCGATTGGGACGGTGAATATCTGCTGGACGCCGACCACATCAACCTCGCCACCGTGGATCGCTTCGTCGCGCCATGTGACTTCTTCACGCTCGACGTGGCGGATGACATCGGTGAGGCCGCGGATCCCGCGGATGTGGCGGCGTTCATCGGGAAACACCTGGAACTCATCGGCACGGTGTCCATCGAGGGTATCGACCGTCCTTTCGAAATCACCCGCGCGGATGTCGAGAAGGCCGCCAACAAGTTCCTCAAGGCGACACAGAAAGCGGCGGCCATCTATCAGCACATTGTCGCCGCCAAGGGTGGCGTTGACAACTTCGTCACCGAGGTTTCCATGGATGAAACAGACAGCCCGCAGACACCGCCGGAGCTGCTCATCATTCTTGCCGCCATCGCCGACCTGGGCATCCCGATCCAGACGATCGCGCCGAAGTTCACCGGCCGCTTCAACAAGGGCGTCGATTATGTCGGCGACGTGAAACAGTTCGCCATCGAGTTCAACGACGACCTCGCCGTCATCGCGCATGCTGTTAGAACCTACGGCCTGCCTGCCACGCTGAAACTTTCCGTCCACTCGGGCTCGGACAAGTTCTCCATCTATCCCGTCATCAGGGAGGCGATCCGCCGCACTGGCGCGGGCCTGCACATCAAGACCGCAGGCACCAACTGGCTGGAGGAGATCATCGGCCTCGCCGAAGCGGGTGGCGAAGGTCTCGCACTCGCTAAAGCCATCTACGCCAAAGCCCTCGAAAAGAAGGCCGCGCTCTGCGAACCCTACGCCACCGTCATCGACATCCGTGACGGGAAACTCCCCTCCGCCGAGGAAGTCAAAGGCTGGACCAGCGCGCAATTCACCTCCGCTCTCCGCCACGATCCAGGCAACCCGGGTTACAACGCGGACCTCCGCCAGCTCCTGCACGTCGGGTTCAAGATCGCCGCGCAGCTCGGTGATGAATATCTCCACGCGCTCGAAGCCAACTCCAACGTCGTCGCCAAAAACGTCACCGGCAACCTCCTGGAGCGCCACATCAAGCCGCTCTTCCTCTAAGTCGGGCTGACACTCCTGTCCGCCTCTTGATCGGTTCAATATGGCCTGCATCCACGCCACTCCGGGGAATCCCTTTGACAAATCCCCCGACGTAAAACATTGTTTTCCCATGATCAAGACCATCACCAAAATCGGCAACTCCCACGGCATCATCTTCGATTCCACGTTGCTCCAGCTCGCCCATCTGAAACCCGGCGATGAGGTGAACGTGGAAGTCCATTCTGGTGGGATGATCACCATCGCCCCCCTCAATCCAGCGCAAATCTCAGTGGCGGATGCCTCCGAGACCGCCAAGCGGCTGATCGCCAAGAACGACGAACTCTTCAAGCGCTTGTCGTGAATCCGCCCCTGAAACACCCGACTGTGGAGGTCGTGCTTGCCATCCACGGGCAGGTTCTCGTCGCCCACGGTGGAGCGACCGGTATTCGCTCGCGCGAACTCCTTGAGTCCGCGGTGGCGGCACCGCAGGCAACCATGATGCGCGCACCGATGATTTCCGATCCCATCGAATTCGCGGCTGCCTACCTCTTCTACCTCTGCAGCAACCACCCGTTCGTGGATGGCAACAAACGCATGGCGCTCGCTACCAGCTTGGTTTTTCTGAGGGAAAACGGGCTCCTGCCGGATGAATCCCTCGACGTGGACGCATGGGAAAACCTCACTCTCGCCGTGGCGGCGGGATTGTTGAACCGCGAGGAAATCACCGCCACCCTCCGCAAACTCCTCGTTTGATCCGTTGGCGGTCGTTCGTTTCCAAGGTTCACATGGGAAATGCTTCCAAATCCGGAGCGGATTTTCCAAAATCCCGTCACCGCCATGATCGACCGCATCCTCGCCAAACGCATCGTCCCCGTCGTCGTCCTCGATTCCGCCGAGCACGCCGAACCCCTCGCCGAAGCCCTGCTCGCAGGAGGGCTGGACATCATGGAGATCACCTTCCGCACCGCCGCCGCCGAGGAATCCATCCAACTCATCGCCGCGAGGTTTCCTGAAATCCTGTTAGGCGCCGGGACCTTGTTGGAAAGAGAGCAGGTCATCCGCGCCAAAAACGCCGGTGCCGTCTTCGGTCTCGCGCCCGGCCTGAATCCGGAAATCATCGCCGCCGCCAAGGACGCGGGTCTCCAGTTCTCGCCCGGCGTCATGACCCCCAGCGAGGTCGAGCAGGCGCTCGCACTCGGTTGCAAGCTCCTCAAGTTCTTCCCCGCCGAAGCCGCGGGCGGCGTGAACATGCTCAAGTCGCTCGCCGGTCCCTACGCCCACACCGGCGTGAAGTTCGTCCCCACCGGCGGCGTCACCTCCGCCAATCTAACAGTCTATCTGAAACTCCCCGTCGTCGCCGCCATCGGCGGATCATGGATGGTGGACAAAGCGCTCGTCAACGAAGGGAAGTGGGCGGAGATCACCCGCCTGACGAAAGAAGCGCTCGAAGCCGCGGCATCCTGTTAGTAGGAACGAGGTTCGGTTCCCGCCCTCAAAGCAGCGCCAGCACCGCGGCCAGGTGCTCCGCCGGTTTCACCTTCGGCAGCACGGCTTTGATTTTCCCGTCCGGACCGATGATGAAGGTCGTGCGCTCGGTGCCCATGTAGGTCTTGCCATACATGCTCTTCTCCACCCACACGCCGTAGGCCTGCACGATCTTCTGGTCCTCGTCGCTGAGGATGGGAAACGGCAGGCTGTGTTTCTTGATGAACTTCGCGTGACTCTGGATCGAGTCGATGCTCACGCCGAAGACTTTTGCTTTGGCGGAGATTTCCTGCCAGCCGTCGCGCAGCGCGCAGGCCTGGGTGGTGCAGCCGGGCGTGTCGTCCTTCGGGTAGAAATAAAGCACCACCGTTTCGCCCTTGAGGTCGGCGAGATTCACGGTGACGGGCGTGGCGTAAGGGCCGCCGATGGCTTGGGCGCTGAATGCGGGGGCCTTGGATCCGGGTTGGGGCTGGGTGCTCATGGGAAGTTTGGAAGAGTTCGTTTCGGGCAATGACCGCGCATCATCGGCGCATCCGGGCGGATTTCAAGGGGCTCAATCCGTTTTCCGGGAGGCCAAATGAAACTTTCCCCTTTTTCGGATTGCCATGGGCGCTGGCGGCTCCTAGTTTCCGCCCCCCGCGATTCTTCAAACCACCTCACGCGATGTCCAAGCACAACAGCCTCAAATCCAGCGCCACCGTCGGCGGCAAGCGTTCCGTTCTCAAGCGTTTCGAGCGCGTCAAACTGCTCAAATCACGTGGCGAATGGCAAGCCGGCCGCTCCCCTGTCGGCCTGCCCAAGACCAAACAAGAGGGTTGATCCCTTGTTCGGATCCCCCTTCTCCACGCGCGGAGCCCTCCGGGTTTCGCGCCTTTTGCATTTAGCCCCACCGCCATGAAAGACGGCACCCGCCTCAACAAATACCTCGCCTCCTGCGCCGTGGGGTCCCGTCGGAAATGCGACGAACTGATCCAAGCCGGCCGCGTCGAGGTGAACGGCAGCCCGTGCATCAACATGGGAACCCGGATTTCCCCAGGCGACCACGTCCGCGTCGATGGCAAGCGCGTCGCTCCCAAGGACCCGCTCATCGTGGCCTTCCACAAACCCCGCGGCTTCGTCTGCACCCGCGAGGACGAACTCGGCCGGGAAACCATTTACAACCTCCTGCCGGAAACCCTCAAGGCGCTCCACCACGTC
>CANBTO010000203.1 GCA_947372405.1 Verrucomicrobiaceae bacterium | reverse complement strand
GCGGTTCGATTGAATACTTTCACGAGCGAAATTCTCGCCGCCGTGGAATACGAATCGTATGTGGACGAGAATCCACGCTGGGAATTGCCGAATCTCTACGTGGAAACCGACTATTCCTTCGGCGGAATGGGCAGCAAGGGTGGCAACCGTGGCGTCCAGTGGGGAGCTGATCCGGATTACCCGTCACAGGTGAACTACAATCGTAAAACCCCATGTTTGTTAGAGTGCCGTCCGCCGCAGGGCCCCGACCAGGAAATCGCCCCGGGCGGCAGTTTCGAGAGTTTCCGCGCTTATGAACTGGCACATGACAGCACCGAACGCGAACGCAAGGGACTTGCCCAGCGACGCATGTACCGGACGATCGCGCCGTGGGTGACGGAGAACCCGATCCTGATGCACGTTCGCAGCGCGAATCCGGACGCGGTGAAGCTGGCGATTGATCAATGCGCCGAGGTGGGTTTCGAAATGGTGATTCTAACCTTTGGCAGTGGCTTCAACTTTGAGAGCCGCGACCCGAACTATCAGGCACAATTGAAGGAACTCGCGGACTACGCTAAATCCAAAGGCATCGTGCTGGGCGGTTATTCGCTTTGTGCCAGTCGCGGAGCCGGCACACCGGCGGACAACACCATAGGGCCGACTGCGTTTGGTGTCGCGCCCTGTCTGGGCGCGAAGTGGGGGAGGGAATATCTGGACCAGTTGAAGAGCTGCATGGAGAACACCGGACTGGCCGCCCTCGAACACGATGGCTCATACCCCGGCGACACCTGTGCCGCGACCAATCACCCGTTTCATCGCGGTTTGGAGGACTCCCAATGGGTGCAATGGAAGGCCATCACCGACCTCTACAAATGGTGTCGCGCCAACGGGGTCTATCTGAACATTCCGGATTGGTATTTTCTGAGTGGTGGCACGAAGACGGGCATGGGCTACCGCGAAGTGAATTGGTCGCTGCCGCGCGAGTATCAGGAAATTATCGAACGCCAGAATATCTTTGATGGCACCTGGGAGAAAACGCCCGCGATGGGCTGGATGTTCGTGCCGCTCACCCAGTATCAGGGAGGCGGGGAGGCGGCCACGATCGAGCCGCTCAAGGATCATCTGCCGCACTACGAACAACGCCTCGCCAATCTATTCGGCCAGGGCGTCATGGCATGCTATCGCGGACCGCGCCTTTACGACACGGACGAAACCAAAGCCGTCGTGAAACGCTGGACGGACTTCTACAAAAAACATCGCGAAGTTCTCAACGCCGACCTCCTTCACCTCCGTCGCGCCGACGGACGTGATCTGGATTATGTCCTGCACGTCAATCCCGGCGGCAATGAGAAGGGCTTGCTGATGGTCTACAATCCGCTGGAGCAGGAAATCACGAAGACTCTGGGCATCCCGCTCTACTATACCGGCAAGACCACGACGGTTTCCCTGCGCGAGCGCGACGGCGCGCCCAAGACCTTCAAACTGGATCGCGAATACCACATCGAACTTCCGGTGAATGTCCCCGCGCACGGTGGCACGTGGTTTGTCATCGAATAGGACACCGCCCTCCGGTCAGGCCTAACGATTTTTTCAGAAACCTGCCGTCAGATTCACGGCGGTAATAGCTTGCAAGCACCGCCTTATGGCCACACCTACCCAATGGAAACGGTTATGCCGCCAGGGAGTATCAGATGGGTCTTCACCAGACTTGATCAAGGGGTGTATGTCCAAGGAATCAAAATTGCCAGGAACATGAAGCCCGGTGATACATTCCGGTATTTAGAGGTTTATGGTGAAAGGGGAGGGGAACGCGAGCGACGTGGATTTCTAACATCCACATCAACCAGGCCACCGGCATCCGGGCGCCCCGGTTTTTCCTGCTGCATGGTGATTCCACCTGGCGGGGTGGGGGAGAGGTTGCCCACCCGGGAAGTGGTCCCCCGACCGAATAATGGTTGAATTACCGTGGTGGATTATTGTTCTGTTCTCAATGCTCTCTCATTGTTTCACCGGCCCGATCGTCCCCCCCACGACAAAAGTTGCCTTGGTGAAGCTTTCGCGGCGATCTTCAATGCCGCGGGCCACATTGTTGGCCCAGCGAACGATGCGCCGTACCAAAGGGCGTGAGTCCCAGCGAATGTGAGTGACTGGAGGCTCGAACAAGTCGAAAGCCTGGTCGTATTCACAGCAAACGAGAGAGACGTGCTCCGGTGACAGAATACCCCGGCGGGCAAGGTATTGCTGGGTGGCGGTGAAGACGTTTGTCTCGTCGATGATCAGCGCGGTGGGGGGGGTTAGTTGATACAGCCCGTCAAGGCACCTGTATAACCCTTGCCGGGTGCCGTCCCAGTCTGGCAGGTTGTATGGCCCGACCGGTATCCCTTTGGCCGCGATCTCATCGAGTATGGCGCGCTCCAAGCGCCCGGGATAGGGAATCCTCCGTTCCGGGCGCACCAAGTTGACGATGCGGCGGTGGCCCAGGTCAAGCAGCCTTCGCACGGCGGTCAGCAGGGCTGGCAGGTGTTCGGGTCCGACGCCGGCTATCGGCACCGCCCGTCTGCGTCCGAACAGGGCAAAGGATGGCGTTGGTTGCTGGGTGAACCAACGCAGGACATCTTGTGAGCCGCTCACCACCACCCAGGCATCGGCCTCAATCTTGCCGACCACCCTGGCGACCCGCTGCACATCCATCCGGAGTTCGGACAGATTATGCGGCGCGAAAAGGACTTGGTGCCCCGCTTCAATCAGGAGGTGCTGCAGCGCCACATTGTAGTGTACTTGCGTATTGCTGGCCTCGTGAAGCATCAGCGCCACCCGCAGCGGGCGGGGCTTTATTGCGCCCTCCGGAATCAAGACCTCGCGCCGTCGCCGCGGCCCCTGCCCTAACAGGAGGCCCTCACGTTCGAGAATCCCCAACGCGGCCTCCACGATCTTGCCGCTGACCCCAAGATCCGCTGCCAGTCGTGTCCTCCCCGGTAGTACTCCGCTCCAGCGCCCTTGCAACAGCCCCTCGCGCAAGTGCGCCGCCACCTGCTGGGCACCCGATGAAATGCGTAATTCAGACATCGGGATGGTCTGCTCTAAATGTAAGCCAGATGTCGAGCCTGAAAAACAAAAAGTTACTTTACCCGATATGGGCATGGCCGTATCCGTTTCTGTGTCAGTCGTAATTACGAAGTGACCACAAACGGGTGCTTTGATCTGTTGAAATACTTTAGGGTTTCTTTTCTCCATCCTCCATTTTCAGCAACCGACTTCTTCAACAGCCTTTGTCCCAAAAGCAATTTCTCATCAATACCTCACGATCATGAAACAAACTGCTGAAAGCCGCGCAAGGATGCGGGGCTTTGCTCTTGTCGTCACACTTTCGCTGATGATCCTTCTAACCGTTGTTGCGGTGGGCTTGCTGGGCATCTCGGCGGTATCACTGAGGAGCACTTCGCAGGGAGTCGCCCGATCGGAAGCGCAGTCCAATGCGCGCCTCGCCCTCATGCTGGCAATCGGTGAGTTGCAGAAACAAGCTGGTGCTGACACCCGGATCACGGCTTCAGCCGATATTCTGAAGTCCGACAACCCTCCTCTCACGGGTGTTTGGAAAAGCTGGGAGGGCAAGAACCAACAACAGTCCGGCAACCTCAAGGGCCGGCCGCTCGCCCCTGACTATGCGTCAAAAGCCATACCTGCCTCCAGCGGCAATGGACGCTTCCTCTCCTGGCTCGTATCCGGTGGAAATGGCGTCTCGCTCCCGGCAGATGCCGCATCTCTCGTCCGAAAAACCGCTTCTTCCGGCACGATCCCCCTTGTCAGCACCGGCAGCCTTGCCGATACAGACCTGCGTCAGGTTCACGTTGTTCCGCAGAAAGTGGGCAACAAGGGAGCCATGGCGTGGTGGGTATCCGGCGAAAACCAGAAAGCCCTCTCTCCCAAGCCATCCGACAAGGCCAATCCTTCCACTGCCCAGTGGGCGGACCGCAACCGGAGTCATGCGGTCACCGATCCGGAACCCTTCGGGATGAACCGCGTTTTGACAGATCCTGTTCTGGCTCGCAAAGCGATCAGCCGCGGCTCTGCGGATTTCATCACCGACGGAGCAGCCGCTGTGAAGCCCACCAAAAGCTTTCACGACCTCTCCGCCAATGCCAGTGGGCTCCTAACCAATGTCGCCACCGGCGGCTGGCGGAAAGACCTCTCACTCCTCACCGAAAGCTGGGATGCCCAACCGACCTCAGGCCTGGAGTTTTTCAACATCAGCCCGACCGAAACCCTCAAATACACCCGTCCCGCAAACGCGACTGATTACCAGCCTGCCAACAGCATGCTCTACCATTGGGCTGATTACCGCAGCAGCACGCTGAGAGAGTATTGGGCCAGACGAGGCCCCATCGCAAGTTGGGCAAAAATCAAAAACTACGCGACACTCTACAAGAGAATGTCAGCAACAACCACGAGCGCGCCGAATCTCAACTGCATAAGCTGGCCGGATGACGGGTCGGCAGCATATGCCGCCCTGACATTCCACGATATCAGGATTATGCCCCAGATGGCCAGGGTGCAAATGATCGTTTCCCACTACGCCACGACTGTCGGAGCGACTCCCGGAATGTATCGCCCGGCGGTTCTTTACACGCCCATCGTCACCTTGTGGAATCCTTACAATGTCAGGATCACTCTCAATGGCCGTCTGATGATCAGTCCCGCTTACACCTGGCCTTTGGCCCTCAGGCACAAGCTTTCCGGAGCAAGTTTGGACTCGGAATACTGGGCGGTCCAGGGAGGCAGCAGCCTCCCTGATTATCAAAACAAAAGTTTGGCCACGAACCAGGGAATTCAGGATTACAGGCTGAATATCAACCAGGATCCGGATCCTACAAAATTTAAACCCCTCATTTTAGACCCTGGGGAAACACGCATCTTCAGCCCTTCCGCGGGCTCCTTGCAAGATGTAACGACAAACAACTCTGTGCGTGCGACAATTGATCTGTCACCGGGTGTCCGGACCGGAGCGGGGGTATTCTACACATTGGACAGAAGAATCACCGGTTCGGGGTCTGCGGCCCCATTCAATATGAATACAGTCTCCTTGCCCGGATCGGCATCCATCGGGGTCGATGCCAAATTCGATGTCCCATCCAGAAAAACCGCGACATCCGGAAACATTGATGTATGTGGAAGTGCCTATCAATGGTTTGTCGATAATTACGGCTCTGGCAAATCACATAGCTGGTTCCAAATATTCTACGCGAGGTCAGACGCGGATAAATTATATCCACCCATAACCGGACTGGCCACAGCCACACTGGCTCAATGTGCCATCAAGCCAATGCCTTTTCTCTCAATGACGCTGGGTTCCCGTATTTCCAACTACAGGGCCACAGCCACGAAAGGGATGGTTCAGGCCAATCCCGTCGTGGATTTCTTTGCCTCCAACGGAGAAGCCAGGTTCACAGACACCTACCCCGGCAATGAAAACCTCCTCAATTGCCCATGGGACTTCAGCGTGGTGGAACATCCATCAGGTGGAGGTGACATGCTGCCGGACGTGGATAACACCACCAACAGCAGTTATATCGTCACCGGCGTGCGTAAAGCCGATGGCGTCTCCCGAATGATTATCGCGGAACTCCCTGCCCGCCCGCTGGTTTCCCTGGCTGATTTGTCCCAGATGGACATTCGGGGCTTGAATCCGACTCCTCCTTACAGTGGCAACGTGGTGGCCAACTCGGACGCCTCTCCACTCATTCCAAAAGACAACATCGTCAACACCGCCAGCAGCCGCGCCAATGCGCGTGACAACGAACAACAGGATGATTCCTATTGCGCCAACCAAGTCCTTTTTGACGACTGGTTCTTTTCCTCGATTATTCCGGTGCCCAGCGGCTTTGGTTCCTCCGTCGTCGTGGACCAACAGAAAATCTTCACCGATTGGCTCGCTGGAAACGAGCCCCTGACCAACCGTGCCTACACTCCTATTCGTGAAGACCAGGTGACCGATTCCACAAAAGCTGGCGCGATTTACTCAGCCAGGGTGCAACCTCCAGACTCATGGAAAACCATAGCGTCCCGTATCGAAGTGGAAGGAATGTTCAACGTCAATTCCACCTCTGTAAAAGCGTGGCGTGCTCTTCTCGGTCATGCTCGAAACCAGAAATTGCCATATGCCGAACGCAGCGGATCCATCACGCTCGCTGCACAGGCGGATTACGCGGTCAGCCGGACCAGCGTCGCGGGAGACAGGGCGGCGGGCGAACCACCACAAGTTGCCGGCGAGTATGCCGACACCACGCAATTCACTGGCTACCGCGTCTTTACTGATGAGAAGCTGGATTTCCTTGCCGAAAAAATCGTTGAGCAAGTCCGCAAACGCGGTCCCTTCCTGTCGCTTTCCGAGTTCGTGAACCGACAGCTCTCAACTGATGCCGGACTCGCCATGGGTGGAGCGATCCAGACAGCCCTCAATGCGTTTGCCGCAAACTCCAGCCTCAACCCCTTCGAGACGATTCAAAATGAATCCGTAGCATCGTCGGCAACGCCATTTGCCGCTTCCACGCTTCGTGACACTGGTTATGTTTTCCCGGAGGCCGCCATTGGTTACAATACCTACGGTCTTCCCGGTTGGACGCGCCAAGCGGACATCCTCCGTCCTCTCGCTCCCATTCTCTCAGCCCGGGATGACACCTTCACCGTTCGCGCCTACGGTGAATCCCGCTCCGCCGATGGTTCCGTTCAGGCCCGCGCGTGGTGCGAGGCGTCCATCCGGAGGACGCGGGACTTCATCGATCCCAGCGACGCGCCAGACATCACCACCATTCCCCTCAGTCCGACCAACCTCACCTTCGGGCGCAAATTTGAGATCATCTCCTTCCGCTGGCTCAACAGGGCGGAAGTTTGAGTTTCAATGATGTCCGCTCCATGCAAATCCAGCGCTTCCCACATGAAAACCGTTCTCTTGTTTCTCTGCCTGGCTGCCATTTCAAGCGCGCAGGAAGCCCCCCACAGCGCCCGCATCCTTTTCCTCAACGGGCCACAGGGAGCAGCTGGTCCCTACTATCTTTTTGACGGCAAAGAAACCCAGGAAGTAGAGCTCCCGCGGATGAGCTTTTCCCCGGTTTACGATCTTCGCTCGGGAAATCTCAAACTCTGGTTGCTGAACAAGCCGCCAATCGATGCCAAAAGCGTGCCGGAAGGAACCCCCTCCGTGCTGCTTCCTGCGGAAGTGAAGGATTTTTACCTCATCTGCGGGGTCGATCCGTCAAACCAGATCCTCCCGATCCAGATGCACATCGTGAATGCAAACTCCGACAAAATCGGGCGCGGTGAAATGCTGTGGTTCAACCTGACCGCCAAATCCGTCGTCGGCAAAGTCGGCTCCCAGGATCTCCGTCTTGCGCCGAAAGCCACTTTTCTGCTCAAAGAACCCGTGGTCGGAGACAAAAGCTACCCCATCGAACTCTATTTCCACGTGGAGGGCGATGATCGAACCCACCCTCTCGTTGAATCCCAATGGAGCCACGATCCCCGGACGCGCAGCATTGTATTCGTTTTTGACGAAGGAAAACGCCGCGCCCCGCGCGTCATGGCATTCTCCGACTTCCGTATGCCAAAGGAAAAGAGCAGTGAGTGAAAACCGCAGGCCACCCGGATATTGACGAGTTGCGGAAACAAGCCGGATCAGACACCCGCATCACCGCCCCTGCTGATATTCCAAACCCGGCAAATCCCGCCCGCACCAGCGTCTTCAAGGCTAGCGGTGCTCCCCGCGCTTTCCAGAAAGCTACCCCATTCTTGACTGAAGAAGTTTCATTTTGTGGTGCAGGAGCCCATCAACAAAACCTCGTGCGGATGCGCCGCCACCTGCACGCCGGTCGATAAATTCGGCTAATTCAGACGCCGTGGGAATCTGCTGCAAATGTAGTCCAGATGATGAGCCACAAAAACAAAAATTTCCTTTATTTGGGCTTGGTTGGGGAATAGTTTGCCCAATAACAGTCGTGACGACGTAGTGATCACGTGCATGTCCTTAGCCTTATGACCTTATGAAAAACTAAGTTTCATCATTTCGACTCTATTTCTCTGCGCGCTTCGCTCAGATGCGTATGCGTGTGATGCAAAGGAGCGGAGCGGGACGGAAAACCATCGTATTCCGGCGCACGGAGCCTACCAAACCACTGAATCACTTTTTGCCGACAGGAACGCCACAAGAATCCAAAAATATGAAAACCTACACGACAATCAAGAGACTCGTCCCCGCACTGCTGGCGCTGGCCTTCGGAACCGGTAACGCACTGGCAACCGACGGCTCGTGGATAACAAACGCATCTGCAAACTGGAGTGCGACAGCCAACTGGACAGGCGGCATCGTCGCAGACGGTGTCGGCGCGATCGGCACATTCACACCATCGCTTGCAAGTAGTAACAAAAACATCACCTTGGACAGCAACCGCACCCTCGGCATCTGGAATCT
>CANBTO010000202.1 GCA_947372405.1 Verrucomicrobiaceae bacterium | reverse complement strand
GAAAACTGAAAACTGAAAACTGAAAACTTTTCCTCAATCTCCGAGGCAGATGCCGACGGCCTTGGCGGCCATGACGAGCTCACTGTCCGCTTCCACGAGACGGAGCTTGTGGACGGCTTCCTCGATGGGCACGGAATCGACATGATAGGCCTGGTAGCTGACCATCCGGCCGAACGCGCCCTCTTCGGCGAGTTTCACGGCCATGACACCGAAACGCATGCCGAGGATACGGTCCAGCGAGGTGGGTGCGCCACCGCGCTGGAGGTGGCCGAGGGTGCAGGAACGAGTTTCCTTGCCAGTGAGTTTTTCGAGGCGCTTGCCAACGCGGTCGCCGATGCCGCCAAGGCGGACTTCCCCGCCGGTATTGTCATCCAGGGTGACGATGTCGCCGTCCGGCATGTGCGCTCCCTCCGCCACAACGACGAGGGTGCTGTGATGGCCCTGTGCATCGCGGTTTTTGATGAAATCGGCGATTTTTTCGAGATTGAAGGGGATTTCCGGCAGCAGGATGACATTGGCGCCACCGGCGATGCCGCCCCACAGTGCGATCCATCCGGCGTGACGTCCCATGACTTCCAGCACCAGCACGCGCTTGTGACTTTCGGCAGTGGTGTGAAGGCGGTCCAGGCTGTCCACCACGGTGGCGACGGCGCTGTTGAAGCCGAAGGTCATGGCCGTGGCGCTGAGGTCGTTGTCGATGGTCTTGGGCACGCCGATGATCGGCCAGCCGAGACGGAAGAGTTGCAGGCCGGTAGTCAGCGAGCCGTCACCGCCGACGATGACGAGGGCGCGGATGCCAAGCTGGTCCATGGTGCGTTTCGCCTTGGCGACGATGTCTTCAGGAACTTCGGCGATGTCGCCCTTGCCGAGTTTTGCGGCGAAGTGGCCTTTGTTGGTGGTGCCGAGGATGGTGCCGCCGAGCTTGAGGATGCCGACGGTGTCCTGCGGCTTGAGCACGGTATAGTCACCGGGAGGCAGCAACCCTTCGAACCCGTCGCGGAAGCCAATGACTTCCCAACCGAGTTGGTCAGCCGCGCCGACGACGCCGTGAATGACCGCATTCAATCCGGGGCAATCCCCGCCGCTGTTTAAAATTCCGATTCTCATCTTGGATTGGTTTCTTACTTGTTTGGTGGAAAGTGGAATCAATCGGGAGGATCGGATATGGCAACCGGGTCAACTGGGGTCCGGCACAGTGATGATCTCTCGCCGTTTGTCCTGAACAGGCGCTCCGGACTCCAGCCACGAGTCATAGACCGACCAGCCTTGGCGGATCAGTCCGCGCGCCCGATTGAAGCGGTCCGGATTGTTCAAAACGACGACCACGAGGCGTCTGGGAGTGGCGCCTTTGGTGCCATCCGGTTTCATTCGAACCAACGGTTCGCGTTCCATGCAGACGGACACGCAGGCACCGGCGGCCTCAGTCGTGCCTGTCTTGACACCGAGGATGCCGGGCTCGCCGATCAGTTCGTTGGAATTGCGGATTCGAAAGGTCCGCTTGCCGCTGGCTCCCGTGACCGTGACCTGCCGGTCCGGTTGACGGACGATGAAACTGAAGGCATTGCGGCGCATGGCATAGACGGACATGCGGGCCACGTCCGCGGCGGTGGAGTAGGCGCTTACGCGCTCGCGCTCAAGGCCGTGGGGATTGGCGAAGCGCGTCTGCGTCATGCCCAGCGCCTTGGCCAGGCGGTTCATCTCATTGACGAACTCACCCACGGGATCGCCGCCCTTGCCACGGCGGGTGAGCATTTCGCGCCCCACGTGATCGGCGATGGTCATGGCGGCGAGGTTATCCGAGCCAAGAAGCGCCGAGTAGAGCGCGTCCCGCATCGAGATCCGGTCACCGGGCTGGAGGTTCATCGGATTCGGCCCGCCCACCAGCGTCACGGTTTCGGGCACGGTGATCTGGAGCGTGCCAATGTCTGCACCCGTGGCCGTCGCCCAGTCCACCGACACTGCGCCCGTGGCGATTTTCGTAAGACTGGCGATCGGGCGTTTCGCGGAGGCATTGGCGGCCACAAGGACTTTACCCGAATATGCCTCCATCACCATGATGCTCTCCTGGGCACGAACCGGAGACGAAAACACGAGCATGGCACATAGAAGCGCCGGGAGTTGGATCAGGGGAAAATTCATCATCTGGGAGTGCCGGGCGGAGCGTAGCCAGCACCCGCCGCAACTCAACCCCAAACCGGCAACCCGCTGTTCAAATCC
The DNA here is from genome assembly GCA_947372405.1 of Verrucomicrobiaceae bacterium. The sequence continues at coordinate 6,258 of CANBTO010000202.1, read as the reverse complement.
TCGGAATGATTCACCGTATCCCGTCATGCCGCTCTAGCTGGAGCGTTTCCGACTTCGGAAACACGAAGGGTCACTTGCTCTGGACTGGCACCGGGGGGACGCTGGTATTCGAGTGCTTCGACTTGATCGCATCAATGAGGGAAGCTCCGGTTTCCTTCTGGAAACGCACCGCCATACCGACGAAAAACGCCGCGGCCGCCAGAATAATGAGCAACACGATCATACCGAATCCGCCGCCGGACGATTCCGAGGCAGCCACCGTTTGCGGTTTGGAATCCACATCTTTGGCGGGGAGAGGCTTCACTGCTTCTTCCTCAGGTTCGCGAACAATCGGAGATTCCTCGTAAGGCTTTTCCCTCGAAAGGGCTTCCTGCTCCTCTTCGGTCAGCAGGAAGTCGAAGGCCACATCGCCCAGTTTCGTCGTCATCCCGCTGCGCAGCCGGATCATCTCGGACCGCTCGCCATTCAGCTTGATTCCATTGGTGGAACCTAGATCCCACAGCTCGTATCCGCCATCCACCCGCCGCATTTCAGCGTGTTTCACGGAAACCGACCCGCAGTCGATCGCGATGTCGTTATCACTGCCACGTCCGAGAGAGACGGTCTTGCGGTCGAGTTGGAAGCGATACGGCTGGGCGTTCTTTTCAGGGACGGTGATGGTGACGCGTGGCATGTAGGTAAAACGGGTTTGCTGTCGCACTTCTAGCGAGAAAAAACCCGGGGCGCACGATTAAATCCGACTGAAGTTGCCGCTCGCTCCACTGGTCTTCGGAGCGGTGGTTGAATCGGTTTCGCAAATCAAACGGAGCAGGATGTCGTCTTCGCACAGCCGCAATCCGCCTTGTTCCATGGCATTTTGGACAACAGGATGGCGAGACCGCACCAGCCCGTGGCACCCGCAAAGGTCAATCCACAGCCGAGGAAAGCTGGAATGAGCGCAAAATTTTTGTCCACCGCAAGGGCGAGGATCGACCCGGTAAGAGCTAGCAGTCCGATGACAAGCTGGACCTGGCGCATCAGCGGAAGGCGTTTCTTCTCGGAACGGATCAATGGCAGCCCGGCGGCCTCCCACGCCAGCACCCCACCGTCGAGCACCGACAAATTCTCCAGGCCGGCCGCCGTGAGCTTCTGACACGCCTGCTCCGCCCGCTTGCCGCTGCGGCAGATGATGACGCACTTCTCCGCATCACCGACGGTTGATTTCACCATGGCGGGATCCAGCCGGTCCAGCGGCTGGAGTGCCGATCCGACGATGTGCATCTCATCGTGTTCGACCGGAGTCCTGACGTCGATGAGGGTGATGCGCCTGCCGGATTGCAGTTCATGGTTGAGTTGGGAGGGCTGGATTTTCATATCGTTATCGGATCTAAAATCACCATATAACCGCATGGTTATTCTTGCAAGTTGAATCTTCCTGTGTTTGAATCCCGGCATCATGAAGATGGAGATGGCGCACCTGGAAAAAATCGCCGGCTTGTTCCGCGCGTTTTCCGAAGCCACGCGGCTTGCGATCGTGCAGGAGCTGAAAGCCGGGGAGCTCAGCGTTTCGGACATCGTCGAGCGGCTGACCACCAGCCAGGCGAATGTTTCCAAGCAACTGAAGATCCTGCACCACGCGGGGGTGGTGATCCGCAGGAAGCAGGGCACGCAGGTTCTTTACCGGATCGCGGATCCGATGGTCGGGGAGCTGTGCCGACTGGTTTGCGACAAGCTCAACCGGGACGCGGTGAAACCCGTGAAGCTGAAGTTCTAGGACCGGCCGGACGTTTCCGCAGCCTATTTCAGGTACGGATTTCCCACCACCTCGGCGGCGATGGTGGTCGCGGGGCCGTGACCTGATAGAACCTTGGTCTCCGGCGGAAGCGTCAGCAAATGGCGGTCGATGCCGTCGAGCAACTGCCGGGTGCTGCCGCCCGGCAGGTCGGTGCGGCCGATGGATCCGGCGAACAGGGTGTCGCCCGAGAATACGACGCCGGCATCCGCCAGATGGAAGGTGACCGCGTCCGTAGCGTGACCGGGGACATGGGCCATGGAAATTTCGAGTCCGGCGAGCTTGAGCGGCTGGTTGACGTCGAGGATCGAATCAATCTGATAAGGTGCCACCGAGATCGGCATGCCCCAGGCGCGCGCTGCGTTTTCCAAGGTGAGATCCTTGGAATAGGGAGCGAAGGCATGCAACCGGGCTCCTTGCGCCTGCAGAGCGGCAGCGTCCGTCACATGATCATAGTGCTGGTGGGTGAGCAGCACGTCATCGACGCGCACGCCTTTCTGGTCGATCCAGTCCGCGATGCCTTCCGGCGCATCGACGAGGAAATTGCCATCCGGTGTCTCGACGAGATAGCCGTTGGTCTGGACGAAGCCGCCGGTGTAGGAGGAGAGTTTCATGGAGCGCGCGCAACTTGCACAGGACGGGCGCGCCTGGCAAAGCGGAACCCGCACAAGGCACGAAAAAACGCACCCTTCACGCAGGAGGATGCGTTTTCGAATCCGTCATGTATGACTGAGCCGCTCAGTCCACGCTGCCCTTGGAGAGCAGTGCGGGGATGAGCATGAACAAGCCGAAGGCGATGAGCACGCCACCCCAGATCAGGTTGATGTTCATGTCGAGCGAGCGGCGGTACATCTCCGTGTCGCCGTTGGTCATCAGGCCATAGATGGCGAGGATGAGCCCGAGAGCGAGGAAGAACCAGCCGATAGGTTTGCGTAGGTCGAGTCCCATGGTCGTGAGTTTTGTTGGAGTTTACCAGAAGATGAGGTTGAGGATGACGCAGCCGATCAGCAGCAGCGAGCCGAGGAATGCCGGAGATTGATAGAAGGGTTGGTTTTCCGCGACTACCCTCGGCGTGAGTGAATAGACGAGTCCTTTGAGTTCCTCGTCGGTCTTGGTTCGCCGCCCCATGAGCGAGATGACGGCGGTGAGGGTGAAGCAGGAAACGAAGGCGAAAGCGGCCAGCCAGAAGTTCTGAGCCATTTCGCTCGGGAAGGTGTGGACCACGCCGAGATAACCACCCTTGATGCCCGGGGTGTTGTCACCGGCAAGCGTGAGCGAGTGGAACAGCGCCGAGGTGCCGATACCGCCGAACAGGCCGAGAAATGCACCGGTGCCGGTCGTGCGGGACCAGAACATGCCGAGCAGGAAGGTGGCGAAAAGCGGCGCGTTGACGAAGCCGAACACGAGCTGGATGATGTCCATCGCGTTGTTGTACTGCTTGGCGAAGTAAGCGCAGGCAATGGAGAGGACGATGCCCACCACGGTGATGGCCTTGCCCATCCACATGTAATGGTTGTCGCTCTTGTTCTTCGCGAAATACGCCTGATAAAGATCGTAGGTGAACACGGTGTTGAACGCGGTGACGTTGCCGGCCATGCCCGACATGAACGAGGCGAGCAACGCGGTGAGCGCCAGGCCGAGCAGTCCGGGCGGGCAGTATTTCTTCACCAGCGAGAGAATGACGCCGTCGTAGTCATAGTCCGTGACGGCGTCACTGAGATCATTGGTGAAATTCACCTTGATGTCCTTGGCACTGTCAGCGTCCAACGCCGCCGGCAGGACAGAAGAGTAATTTTTGACCAAGGCCGCCACCTTGGTTTGATCCATGCCGAGCAGCTTCTTGGCTTTGCCGGTCTTTTCATCAGCGCCGTTCTGGCCGATACTGGCTTTTTCGACAATCAAGGCATAAGCGGCTTTGGCATCGAGATTGGCCGCTTGTTTCACCGATTCGCCTGCGGCGACGATTGCCTTTTCCTCGAGGATCGGCGGCGGGATGCGGTAGCCCTTGTTAGGCATCGCGGTGAGGGCGAGGGCGATCATGCCCGGCAGGATGACGAGAATCGGGAAGACCATTTTCGGCACTGCGGCCACCAGCGGCGTGTTGCGGGCGGCGGTCATGTTTTTGGCTGCCATCGCGCGCTGCACGACGAGGAAGTTGGTGCACCAGTAGCCGAACGAGAGCACGAATCCGAGGCCGAAGATCATGGCGAACCAGTCGATTCCCATCGGATTGTGGGTCGGGCCGGCGAGCATCGGCGACCAGGCGCTGGTCCAGGCGTTCGCGTCATAGGTTCCCGCTGCGCCCGGAAGATTCACCGAGGCCGGGTTCTGGGCCACACCTTGCAGCGCGTGAGTCACGGCGTGCCAGCCACCGACGTCCTTGAGCCCCAGATAAACGACCGGCGCAAAGCCTAACACGATCATGAAGAACTGGAGCACTTCCGTGTAAATCGCGGAGGTGAGACCGCCTTTGAGCACGTAGAGAAGCACGACACCGGAACAGATCCACAATGCGGCATCGTAGTTCCAGCCGAGGAGCTGGTTGAGCAGCTTGGCCAGCGCGTTCATCGAGATGCCGGAGGCGAAGAGCGTCATCACCGCGAAGGCCACGGAATTCAGGGCGCGCACACGTTCATCGAAGCGCATCTTGAGATATTCCGGCACCGAACGAGCCTTCGATCCATAATAAAACGGCATCATAAAGATCGAGAGGAAGACCATGGCGGGGATCGCACCGACCCAGTAGAAGTGGGCGGTGGCAACGCCGTATTTCGCGCCGGAGGCCGCCATGCCGACGAGTTCGAGCGCGCCGAGGTTCGCAGAGATGAAGGCGAGGCCGGTGACCCAGGTGGGAATCGAACGCCCGGATGTCAGGAAGTCCGCCGAACTTTTCATGTAGCGCGAGAGCGCGAAGCCGATGGCCACGACCACCAGCACATAGATGATAAGGATCGCATTATCGACGGGCTGGAGCGTGATCCGCGTGGCGGAGACCGAAGCGAGCAGTGATAGAGGTATTGTCATGGGTTTAGCTTACGATGGGTTGGTTCAGGGTTGGAGTCATTCGGCCGAGAATTTGTGGATCAGGACGTGTCTGTAGGTCTGCCCGGGGCGGAGCACGCAGGACGGGAACGAGGGTTTGTTAGGAGCGTCCGGAAAATTCTCGGTTTCGAGGCAGAGGGCGGTGCGTTTGGCGTATTTCACGCCCTTCTTGCCCGTGGCGGTGCCGTCGAGGAAATTGCCGGCATAGAACTGGATGGCCGGCTGGTCGGTGGAAACCTCCATCACCCGGCCGCTCTTGGGATCTTTCAGACGGGCGGCGAGGCGCACGCCTGTTCCTTTTTCCAGTACCCAGCAATGGTCGTATCCGCCGCCGAATTTCAACGCCTCGAAATCCGCATCGATTCTCTCGCCGATGACGGTTGGCTTGGTGAAATCCATCGGCGTGCCGGCCACGGGAGAGATCTCGCCCGTCGGAATGAGTCCCGCATCGGTGGGAAGGAAGTTCTTCGCGTTGAGCATCAGGACTTGGTCGTTGATGGTGGAGGCCGGATCCCCTGATAGATTCCAGTAGGAGTGATGGACGATGTTGAGCACGGTGGGCGCGTCGGTGGTGGCGCTGGCCTCCCATTTCAGTTCGTTGGCGGCGGTGAGGGTGTAGCTGACCTTGACGGTCAGGTTTCCCGGGTAGCCTTCCTCGCCGTCCTTCGAGACATAGGTGAATTCCACGCTATCGCTATCGGCCACCTTGCCGGCCCACACGACCTTGTCGAAGCCCTTGATGCCGCCGTGAAGGTGGCAGGGGATTCCACCAGGCTCGTTGTTTTTGGCGAGCGTGTATTCCTTGCCTTCGAGGGTGAATTTCCCGTCCTTGATGCGGTTGCCGAAGCGGCCGACCGTGGAGCCGAAATAACTCGTATTGGTGAGCCAGCCCTCAAGGGTGTCATATCCATGGGTGACATCCGCCAGCTTGCCGGACTTGTCGGGGACTTCCATGGAAACGAGGATGGCCCCGTATTCCGTGACCCGGGCCTTGAGACCGTTCTTGTTGGTTAGGGTGAAAATCCTCACCTCACGGCCGTCCGGCATTTTTCCAAAGACTTGCTGCTCCACGGTGGATTTGCTGTTCATGCCGGAGACGTTCTGGCAGGGAAGCCAGGCGATGGCCAGCGCGGAAATCATCAGGCAGGGTTTCGTCATACGCTGGTGGATTTCGCTGATTTCGAAGGACATGCCAAGTGGGAAATCCACGAACATGGCGGGTGACGGCTCGCGGATTGCGTGTTAGACACACATCCATGGAAACACACAAGGGCTGGCAGGCATTGTTGGGCGGTATTCTCGCGGAATTCGGCTGCCAGACAGGCACTATCCATTTCACGCAAGCGGATGGCAAGACGCTCTCTCTGGTTTGTCAGATCGGTGTCCCCGAGGTTCTGTTGGATAAAATCTCCGTCATTCCCTTCGGCAAGGGCATCGCCGGCGCG
>CANBTO010000201.1 GCA_947372405.1 Verrucomicrobiaceae bacterium | reverse complement strand
GGAACCGCCGCCCTGATAGAGCATGAAGCCGGCGATCACCGCAATGATCGCACTCGCTGCTCCGAAGAACATCGGGAAAAGCGATCCTCCGTTGTCGGCGCGACTGCGACCACCGAAGATGGCACCCAGTTCCTGAAACAGGATCAATGTGAACACCCCGATCGGCAGATGCAGCAGCAGCGGATGGAAACGCCCGATGAACCTCACCATGTCCGGCAGCTCCGCACCGCCCGGCGCACCGGCAAGCAAGGGCATGGAGACCAGCCCGCCGATGGCGAGAAGGCTGAAAAACGTAAGGGCGATGGGAAGTTTCCGGCGTGTGGGTGCTTGCTCGCTGTCGGGCATGGCGGGGATTACGACCATCCTCCGCGCATTCTTCCAGCTCGAAACGCAAATTCACCCGAACATTCCCTGTCGCACAGGAACGGTCTTGATTCCAGCTACGATCCGGGGAGACTGCCGCACCTCAAACGCCATGAACCTGCTCCTTCTCAAAACACTCCACATCGCCGGCGTGATCGCCCTTTTCTCATCCATCGGCGCCATCATGCTCGGTGGCTCCAGCAAAAAATCCGCATCGATCCTTCACGGCGTCTCCCTGCTGCTGATCGGTCTGGTAGGTTTCGCGATGCTCGGCAAGCCGCCCATGGGCAAGGCCTGGTGGATCATCAAGCTGATCATGTGGCTCTTCATCGGCCTCGCTCCGGCGCTTTCGAAACGCAAGGTGCTGCCCGCCCCGGTGGTGCTGGTCCTCTGCATCGCGGCCGCCTCGTTCGCCGCCTGGCTTGGACTGGCGAAACCGTTCTGAATCCAAACAGCCGACACCTGCGAAACCAGTGGGCTGCATGACATCCGGAAATTGTTTGGTTTCACGAAAAATCCAGAGATTTCCCGGTTGACACCCCGAAACCGGCTCCCTAGTTTGCGTCCCCCTTCGCGCACACCAGGTGCCCGGAGCCATTTTATTACAAGCACATGAAGACGTTTTCCGCCAAGCCTCAAGAAGTCGAGCGCAAGTGGTATGTGATCGACGCCAAGGGCAAGGTCCTCGGCCAGGTCGCCGTGGAGGCAGCACGCCTCCTCCGTGGCAAGCACAAGCCCACTTTCACCACCCATATCGATACCGGCGATTTCGTCGTGGTCATCAATGCGGACCAAGTAGTCCTCACCGGATCCAAGGAGAATGCCAAGATCTACTCGCGCTTCTCCGGCTACGTCGGCGGACAGAAGGTGGAAACCCCGCGCATCGTCCGCGAGCGCCGCCCCATCCTGCTCGTGGAGCGTGCGGTTTACGGCATGCTTCCCCACACCCGCCTCGGCAAGGCCCAGTATGGCAAACTCAAGGTTTACGCCGGCGCCGAGCACCCGCACGAAGCGCAACAGCCCGTCGCACACACCGTCCGCTAAGCACCTAACATTTTCTCCCAATGACCGCCACCACCACCAAAAGCGCCACCGGCCGCCGCAAAACCGCAGTCGCCCGCGTCTGGATGACCGAAGGCACCGGCCAGATCACCATCAACGACCGCACCTTCGAGGAATACCTCCCCACCATCGAGCTCCAGAACGCCATCCTCGCCCCCTTCCAAGCGGCGTCGCTGATGAACAAGTTCGATCTCAAGGTCGTCGTCAAAGGCGGCGGCACCCATGCCCAAGCCGTTGCCATCCGCCACGCGATCTCCCGCTCGCTCACGCAGGTGGACCCGGAAAACCGCAAGATCATCAAGCCGCTCGGCTTCCTGACCCGCGACCCCCGCATGAAGGAACGCAAAAAGTCCGGCCAACCCGGTGCCCGCAAGCGCTTCCAGTTCTCCAAGCGTTGACCGCTGGAAACCATCACCCTCTCGAAAAAACCGCATCCCTCACCGGATGCGGTTTTTTTGTGACCATGGCCAGACCTCCATCACGGGAAATCGTCGCCATTGGTCTATCCGCAGAATCCTTTCAGGATTCCCCGCGTCGAAGCAGATTGATAAAGTTCCGTGACAGGAAGCGTTTTGGTTTCCAGCATACTCGTCATGAACATCCTGTCCCGCCCTATCCTTCACACCGCCCTCGCATTCGCATTCGCATCCGCGCCTGTCTTCGGTGCGGATGTGGCGAAGAAACATGTCCTCCTTCTGGCAGGACGCCCGTCCCATGGCCCGGGCCAACATGAGCACAACGCCGGAGTCCTGCTTCTCAAGAAATGCCTCGATGAAAGCGGGCTGCCCGTCGAAGCCACCGCCCACCTCAACGCCGAGTGGCCGAAACCCGAAGAGTTGGCGGCGGCGGACACCATCGTCTTTTACTGCGACGGCGGCCCCGGCCATGTTCTGTTAGCGGACGACCACCTGGTCCAGGTGACGAAGGAGGCCAAACGCGGTGCGGGCTTTGTCTGCCTGCATTACGGCGTCGAGTTTCCCGCGGACAAGGGCGGGCCACAGGCGCTCGACTGGATGGGCGGGTTTTTCGAGGCCAACTGGAGCGTGAATCCCCACTGGCAGGCGGACTTCAAGGAGTTGCCGAAACACCCGGTAAGCAACGGCGTGAAACCCTTCTCCACGAATGACGAATGGTATTTCCACATGCGTTTCGCGGATGCGGTGAAGGGCATCCGCACGGACCTGCTGTCCGCCGTGGCGCCGGACAGCACGATGAGCCGCAAGGACGGCCCTCACGAAGGAAATCCCACGGTCCGCGCTGAAGTGGCCGCCAAAAAACCGCAGACCACCGCATGGGCCTTCGAACGTGCGGACGGCGGCCGCGGATTCGGTTTCACCGGCGGACATTTCCACACGGGCTGGGGTAACGAGGACCAACGCAAGCTCGTGCTCAACGCCATCGTCTGGACGGCGAAAGCGGAAGTGCCTGCGGACGGCGTGCCCAGCAAGGTGGGCGAGGCGGATCTCACTGTGAATCTCGATCCCAAGGGGCGCTAGGTTCGCTCTTCACATCGCAGCCATCTTGTGGCGTGCGATGACTACCTGGCCTATGATCCAAAACGTCCGAGGATCGGTGCGAGGTCTGCGGCGGATTTCGCGGGCCAGATTTCGCGGGGCGTGAAGATGGCCGTGTCCAGCACCCGGTGCGCGGCGCTGCCGGGTATTTCGGGAATCAGCGCGATGACGTCGCGGACGACGTTTTTCGCCAGCGCGCTGTTGGCGTGGAGATTGGCCACCACTGTTTCCACGTCCACGGGTTCCTCGTCCTGCTTCCAGCAATCGTAGTCGGTCACCAGTGCAAGCGCCGCTGCGGAAATCTCAGCCTCGCGGGCAAGCCGGGCCTCGGGGGCGTTGGTCATGCCAATGACGTCCGCCCCCATCATCCGGTGCATCATCGCCTCGGCACGGGTGGAGAAGGCCGGACCGTTCATGCACAGGTAGGTCCCCTTCTCGTGCAGTCTCGGCGCGATGCGCCCGGCGGCATCGATCAGCAGCACCCGCAGGTCGGCACAGTAGGGATCGGCGAAGCCGACGTGCGCGGCGATGCCATTGCCGAAAAACGTATGCTTCGCACCCGTGCCGGTGCGGTCGATCAACTGGTTCGGCACCACCAGGTCACGGGGTGCGAGTTCCTCGCGCAGGCTGCCCACCGCCGTGACGGAAACGAGCCAGCGCACGTTGAGCGAGCGCAGCGCCCAGATGTTGGCCTTGTGGTTGATCTCATGCGGCAGCAGCCGGTGGCCCACACCATGACGCGGCAGGAAACACACCCGCCGCCCGCTGATCCGGCCGACGATGATCTTGTCCGATGGATCGCCGAAGGGTGTCCGGATCGCGCGCTGCTCGATGGCTTCAAGGCCCTCCATTTCGTACAGCCCGCTGCCACCCACCACACCGATCGCGAATTCTTCCTGACTCATGGCCACGGTGCATAAGCCATCCGCACTCCCCCATCAAGTGCTGCGTGGCCCGCTCCAAAACGGAGTTGCCTTGAGGCCTGCCACCACGTTCCATCCCTCGTGTTAGCGATTTGCTGAAACCCTTTCGCACCACCTCATGAAACCCGTCCTCCTTCTTCTCGCCCTCGTGTCCCAGTTGCACGCCGCAGTCACCACGGCACAGGAACTGCGTTGTGAGTATCACGCCAATCCCCTCGCCATCGGCACGGTGAAACCTCGTTTCTCGTGGAAACTTAAACCCGCGGATCCGGCCGCGCGGGACATCCGCCAGACTGCTTATGAAGTCCAGGTCACAAGTGCGGACGAAGGATTCGATCAAGCGCTGCTCTGGTCCACGGGAAAAACAACATCCACCATCACCTCGCAGGTCGAATACGCCGGCAAGCCGCTGGAATCCCGCAGCCGCGCACAGTGGCGCGTCCGCGTCTGGGACCAAGGTGACGCGCCTTCCGCCTGGAGTGAAACCGCCACCTTTGGCGTGGGCCTGCTGGAAGCGGAAGACTGGCAGGCGTTCTGGATCAGCGCGCCTCGCGACGAATCGTTCACCACCACCGAAAACATCCAGAACTTCGTCGGCGATCCCGCAAAAGGGAAACTCATCGTCACTCCCGCGAAATACCTGCGCCGGGACTTCGAGGCTCCCGCCGTGAAACGCGCCACGCTGCATGCCAGCGCGCTTGGCGTCTTCACCGTGGAGATCAACGGCACCCGCGTTTCCGACGAACGGCTTGCGCCCGGTTGGTCCGCCTATCAGCGCCGCGTCCACTCGAAGACCTACGACGTCACCAAACTCGTTAGAAGCGGAGCCAACGCCATCGGCGCCACGCTCGCCGACGGCTGGTATGCCGGCTACGTCGCTTACGGACTGCTCACCGGGCAGGAGGGCCTGGTTTCCGGCATCGACGGCCGCTACTACTACGGCGTCTCCCCCGCTGTTAGAATCCAGCTCGAACTCGAACTCGCCGACGGCAGCCGCAAGGTGATCTCCAGCGACACCTCGTGGAAATCCTCCACCGGCCCCATCCTCGAATCCGACATCCTGATGGGCGAGTCCTACGACGCCCGCAAGGAGCTGACAGGCTGGACCTCGCCCGGATTCGACGATTCGAAATGGCAGAACGCCGTAGCGAAAACCGGCACCAACTCGAAAGTCCTGCCCCACCCTGGAGTTCCCGTCAGACCGATCCAGGAAATCACGCCGGTTTCCGTGAAGGAACAAGCCCCCGGCAAGTTCGTCTTCGATCTGGGCCAGAACATCTCCGGCGTCATCCGTCTCAAGGTGAAGGGCAAGGCCGGAGACAAGGTCACCATCCGCTATGCCGAAATGCTCCACAAGGACGGCCGCCTCAGCACCGAGAACCTGCGCTGCGCCCGCGCCACCGACACCTACATTCTCAAGGGCGATCCCGCCGGGGAAACATGGACTCCCGAGTTCACCTATCACGGCTTCCAGTATGTAGAGCTCTCCGGTTTTCCCGGCACCCCCGGCAAGGACGCGGTCACCGGCATCGTCATCCACTCGGACGTCCCTTATCACGGCTCCTTCGAGTGCTCGGACCCGATGCTCAACAAGCTCTATCAGAACATGGTCTGGACGCAGCGCGCGAACTTCTTCGAAATGCCCACCGACTGCCCGCAGCGCGACGAGCGCATGGGCTGGACCGGTGACGCGCAGATCTATGTGCACGCCGCCACCTTTAACGGGGACATCGCCTCGTTCTACACCAAGTGGCTGGAGGATCTCAACGACGACCAATGGGACTACGGCGCCTATCCGGCCTACGCACCGCGCCCGCTCGCGCGGCCCAACGAACACCACGCCGCAGGCTGGATGGACTCCGGCGTGATCTGCCCGTGGACGATCTGGCAGGTCTATGGCGACACCCGCGCCATCAGCGCGCACTGGCGCAACATGCAGGACTTCATGAGCTGGCGGAAACTCCGCGACCCCGAACTCAAGGGTGCCGTGGACGATTGCGCGTTCGGCGACTGGCTGTCCGTCGGCAACGTGAAGACGCCCATCCCCTTCGTGGATCTCGCCTATCACGCCTATGACGCCCGCCTGATGTCGGAGATGGCCGCCGCCATCGGCCAGAAGAAACCAGCGGCCGAATACGCAAAACAGGCGGACAAGGTCGCAGCATCCTTCCGCAAGATTTATCTAAAACCGGACGGCTCGCTGACCATCAATAACCAAACCGCTTACGCCATGGCGTTGTTCTTCGATTTGATCCCGGACGCCCAACGCGCCGCCGCCGCGGGGAATCTGGCAGAACTGGTGAAGTCCAACGGCAACAAGATGACCACCGGTTTCCTCGGCACCCGCCCGCTCCTGCCCGCCCTCTCCGCGAACGGTCACCATGACATCTCGGGCCTGCTCATCCAGCAGCATGAGTTTCCAAGCTGGGGCTATGAAGTGGACAACGGGGCCAGCACCATCTGGGAACGCTGGAATTCCTACGTCAAGGACTCGGGCGTGCATGATCCTTCGATGAACTCGTTCTCGCATTATTCGTTCGGCGCGGTTTGCGAATGGATGATGGCCGATCTCGCCGGCATCGAGCGATCAGCCCCAGGCTTCGACCGGATCAAAATCGCACCGCGCCCCACCGGCAGCATCACCCATGCCTCCGCCTCCACCGAAACGCGTCACGGCACGCTTGCCTGCTCGTGGAAAATCGAAGGCGGCATCTTCACCGCCGATGTCACGGTTCCGCCCAACACCACGGCGGAAGTCATCCTCCCAGTGAAAGGCAAAATCACGGAAGGTGGAGCCGAAGGATGCCTCGGCATCCACTCGATGAAAGACAACACGCTCACCATCGGATCCGGAATCTATCACTTCAGCGCGCCGCTGTGATGTCATGAGGTAGGGACCGATCCTCCGGGCGGTCCGGCGAATGAATCCGCCCATGAGATGTTTGCAGACCGCTGCATGGGCGGTCATTCGCGAGCCATTCGCAGGACCGCCCGGAGGATCGGTCCCTGCCTTTCAGCCAAGCGCGGCGCGCATGACTTCCAGCGGGTTTGTCTGCGGGAACCAATGCTGGAATGCGAGCGCGCCCTGATGGAGCAGCATCGAAAGCCCGTTGGACGTCCGGCAACCAGTGGCCTGCGCCATGGCAAGCAACGGTGTCACCGCCGGCTTGTAGATGGTGTCATACACGAAATGCGCCGGCTTCAGGCAAGAGGACGGGAGAATGGATGGATCACCGGGTTTCAGCCCGACCGATGACGTGTTGACGATGAGATCACAGCTCAGGCAATGGGCGGCGAGTGAAGGATCGTCAAAGGACAATGCGACAACTTCCATATTTGCCCATATCCTCGGAAACAAATCCACCATATGATCCAACTTCGCCAAAGTGCGATTCACCATCACGAGTTTACTGACTTTGGAAATGGCACATTGCGTCGCAACTGCTTGCCCTGCTCCTCCACCAGCCCCCACGACCGCGACTTTCATCTGATAAAGCGATGTTTGAAAATCATCCCTAATCGCACACTCAAAGCCTGGTCCGTCGGTATTGTAGCCCACGGTCATGTCCTCTCCAAAATGGATCGTGTTCACAGCGCCCAGCTTCTCCGCATCAGGATCAACCGTGCAATGAGCCATTACCTCCAGCTTGTGCGGGACCGTGACATTGCAACCGATGAAACCGAGCGAACGCATTCGCCGCATCGCCTCGCCGACTTGGCCGGGTTCGATGTCCAGGCGGATGTAACGGACATCTTTGCCATTCGCATCGAGCGCCGGTTGATGCATCTGCGGCGACATCGAATGCGCCACGGGATGCCCGAGCACGGCGAGCCTGGCGGGCTTGTCCGCACCGGCGTCCAGCACCTCGCGGGAAACAAGATCTTCGATGGTGTAAACTTGTTTCATGGCGGTTAGAGCATTTCTGAAAACCGCCTCACACGTTCCGCGCTACGGTCCCTGCCCAGCAGATTGAGAATGTCGCCGATGTCCGGTCCGTGAGCGCGGCCTGATAGGGCGACGCGCAGTGGAAACATCAGATGACCGGGTTTCGCACCTGCGGCCTGCGCGGTTTCATTGAGTGCGGCCTTCGCCGCATCCGCGGACCAATCGGCGATCTCCGCGAATTTTTCCGCAAGCGTTCCTAACAACTCCTTGGCCGCCGCATTGCCGCGCACCTTGGTGACGGCCTCGTCATCGAACGCAAACTCGTCCGTGAGAAGGAAATCCACGGCAGCGGGAACTTCGGAAAGAAGCCGGACTTTGTCCTTCACCGCCGCGATGACAGCGCCATAGTTTCCTTCAACCGCCAGCCCTGCGGCTTCGACAAACGGTTTCGCCGCCAGCGCGAAATCTTCAACGCTCACCGACATCAGATGCTGCTGGTTCACCCACTTGCATTTTTCGAAATCGAAGCGGGCGGGCGCGCGGTTGACGTTTTCCAGCGAGAACAAATCGGCGAGCTGCGCCAGCGTGAAGATCTCCTCGTTCGTCTTCGGGTTCCAACCTAACAAGGCGATGAAATTCACCACCGCACCGGGCAGGAAACCCTGTTTCGGATAGTCACCGACCGCGGCACCGGCATCGCGCTTGGACATCTTGGAGCCGTCCGGATTCAGGATCAGCGGGATGTGCGCGTA